>NZ_JBHVER010000261.1:0-9749 GCF_042802195.1 Kitasatospora sp. NPDC057500
GGGGGGGGGGGGCCGGGGGGGGGGGCGGGCGGCGGGGGGGGGGGCCCCCGCCCCCCCCGGGGGTGCGCGGGGTGCACCCACGGGGGGGCGGGGCTCCTGGTGACGCGGGGGGGGGCGGCCGCCTCGGCGGCGGCGCCCGCCACTCCGAAGAAGGGACAGACGTTGCCGCAGGGCCTGCTACCCGTCGCCGCTTCGGAGGGGCCGAAGCGGCGACGGAATCTCGCTTGCGTAGGAAGTCGGCCCGGCCGACTTCCTACGCAAACGAGGAGGCCGAAGGCAGGGGTGCGTGATGGAAGCGCGAAGGCCCCGTATCCGAGTGGCTCGGAGACGGGGCCCGGGGCGGTGCGTGAAGGTCAGGGGGTCTTGGTGGCGGTGTCGTCGGCGGGGCGGACCGGGGCCGGTATCGGGGTGGCGGCCTTGTAGCCCGCGGAGGTGGGGTCGGAGAGGGCGGACGGCGGGGCCGGGTCGGTGGCCGGGGGCGGGACCGCGGCGGTGGCCAGGACGGTCGCGGCAGCGGTTCCGGTGCCGGTACCCGCGGGGGCGGGGAGCGGCAGCTCCTCCTTGACCTTGATCCCGGCCTCGTCGAGCGCCGCCTTGACCCGCTGGCGCAGGGCCCGCGCCACGCTCAGCGACTTGCCCGGGGCGGTGCGCGCCTCGACCCGGACCACCACCGAGTCCGCCGCGACCGACTCCACGCCCAGGATCTTGAACGGCGCCCAGACCAGCTCGTCGAACGGCGCCTCCTTGGCCATCGCCTCGGCGGTCTCCATGATCAGCGTCTCGACCCGCTCCAGGTCCTCCTTGTAGCCGACCTGGACGTCCACCGAGGCCGTCGACCAGCCCTGGCTCATGTTGGCGATCCGCTTCACCTCGCCGTTGCGGATGTACCAGATCTCACCGCCCGCACCGCGCAGCTTGGTCACCCGCAGGCCGACCTCCAGCACCGTGCCGCTGGCCACCCCGGTGTCGATCTCGTCGCCGACGCCGTACTGGTCCTCCATGATCATGAAGACCCCGGAGAGGAAGTCGGTGACCAGGTTGCGGGCGCCGAAACCGATCGCCACACCGGCCACACCGGCGCTCGCCAGCAGCGGTGCCAGGTTCATCCCGAGTGCCGAGAGCACCATCAGCGCCGCCGTGCCCAGGATGGTGAACGACGCGACGCTGCGCAGCACCGAGCCGATCGCCTCCGCCCGCTGCTGGCGCCGCTCGGGGTTGACCACTCCGGTGTTGGCCAGCAGCCCGCCCAGCCGGCTCGGCTCGTCCTCGCTCTCGCCGGGCCGGATCATCCGTGTGATCAGCTGGGTGATCAGCTTGCGCACCATCGCCCGCAGCACCAGCGCCAGCACGATGATGAAGACGATCCGGATGCCGCTCGCCAGCCAGCTCTGCCAGTTCTCGTCGAACCAGCTGGCGGCCTGCCGGGTGGTGTCGGAGACCTCCTGCGCGCTGGTCGGGATTCTCAGGTCGGGCAACTCCGGGGCGGTGGGAGTGGGGGAGGGGGCGGGCGTCGAGGCCTGCGTCGTGGCGGACGCGTCGGCGAGGAGGCCGGCGGCACCGGACCGGAACACGTGCGGGACCTTCCTGCTGGGGTCGTGGCACGGCCCGCCGACGCGAGGCACACCGCCCCTGGCCTGCGGACCGTCCCCCATACCCTAGCCGCCGCCCGGCCGGCACCCTGACACGCCGATCGGCCGTCCGGAGGGCGCGCGGAGCAGCGCGAACGCCCGTCCACGCATCCGGGCGCCGCTTTCCGCACTGCTCCGACCGGCCCAGCGGTACCCCGCCGGGGCACCGGAGTGCAACGCGCGCTCCCCCCGGGCATACCGGGTATGACAGAAGCCACACCCGGAGTTCACGTCAGGTCCGTTACACAGGAGTGGTGGCGCCGTACCAAGGCGTAAGGCGACACTGGGGGAGATCACGCACCCGTTGCGCGATCCAACCGCTCGTCCCGGCGCGAGCCACGCGCCGCAGGCGTCCAAGGAGGCATCCGTGCCGCATGTCCTGGTCCTCAACGCGTCGTACGAGCCACTCGGCGTCGTATCGATGCGCCGCGCACTCATCCTCGTCCTCAACCACAAGGCGGTCAGCCTTGAGGACTCGGGTGTCACTCTGCACAGCGCCACCAGCGCCCTTCCGGCGCCGTCCGTCGTCCGCCTGACCCGGTTCGTGCGGGTCCCGTTCTGCGGGCCCGTCCCGCTCACCCGCCGGGCGCTGTTCGCCCGCGACCACGGCCGTTGCGTCTACTGCGGGGCCGCCGCCACCAGCGTCGACCACGTCATCCCGCGCAGCCGGGGAGGCCAGCACCGGTGGGACAACGTGGTGGCGGCCTGCCGCCGCTGCAACCACACCAAGGCCGACCGCCACCTCACCGAGCTCGGCTGGCGGATGAAGCGACCACCGGCGCCGCCGACCGGACTGGCCTGGCGGATCATCGGCACCGGCATCAAGGACCCGCGCTGGCGCCCCTACCTGGAGCCGTACGGCGGAGCCGACCAGCTGCGCGCCCCGCAGTGGGGCGAGTACGAGCACCACGACCATACCGACGCCACCCATCCGGTGCCGCTCGGCCGGGCACACGCCGCCCACCCCGCCCCCGTCCGCCGCGGAGAACAGAAGGAACCGCTCTCCGCCTGATCCGCCGAACCACAAGGGCTTGCCCGTCATATCTCCCGGTACGCCTCATGGGCCGCCGCGCACCCCGCAGTCGGGGAGCGCGGCGGCCCGCCGTTCGGGCGCCCTACGGCCGCTCGGACCGCTCCGGCTGCTTCGACGGGGTGCCGGTCGGCTGCGGCGTCGGGCCGGCCGTGGTGGCGGAGGGGGTGGGCACGGGCGACGCCGGGGTGGTCGGCGACGGGCCGCCGGCCTGGCCGCCCGTCTGCTGGCCGCCGCCCGGCGTCCCGGTCGGCGGCTCCACCGGCGGGGTGACCGGCGGCGTGACCGGAGGGGTCACCGGCGGGGCCACGGGCGGCGGCACCGTCCCGCCCGCCGGGGCGGCCGCGTACAGCTCGACGCCCCAGAGCGAGTAGCCGTACTTGGTGCCCCGGGCCACGCCCTGCATCCGCAGGAACTTCGCGTCCGGCGCGTCGAACCGCACCGTCTCCTTGCCGCCCGAACCGTCCTCGACCGTCGCGACCGTGGTCCAGCTGCGGCCGTCCGCCGAGGTCTGGAGCTTGTACGACGCGGCGTACGCGGCCTGCCAGTGCAGCACCGCGGAGCCCAGGTGGGTGGCCTCCGGCAGCTCCAGCTGCACCCAGGCGTCGTCCGCCGCCGGCGAGGACCAGCGGCTCTTCGGGTCCTGGTCGGCCACCGCGGAGGCCGGGAGGCCCGGCGTCTCGTCGCCCGAGGAGGTGGCCTTCGCGGTGATCGCCAGGTCCGGCCCGCCGGTCGGCGGCACCACGTGCACCTGGAGCACCTGGCGCACGGTGGTCGGCCCGGCCACGAACACCACCGGCACCTGGTACGTCCCGGACGGCGTCTCCGGCCCGGCGGTGACCAGCAGCGGCACGCCGACCTTCCCGCCGCGCGGCACACTCACCCCGGTCACCGGAGCCACGGTCAGCCCCCTGGCGACCGTCGGCACCTCGGTGCGCAGCTCCCCGGTGACGCCCTCCGGCCGCCCGGCCTCGACCGTCGCCTGCGCCTGCACCGGCGAGTCCTCCCCGATCACCGCGTCCACCGAGGCGTCGGCCAGGCTCAGCCGGGCGACCGGCGCGTCCGCGTACCAGGGGATCACCTGGTTGACCACCGGCGGCTCCCCGCCCGGCTTCCAGGCCAGCCGGAACGCGTCGGCGGGCAGGCCGCCGGCCGACAGCTCGTTCCAGCCCGGCTGCACGGCGCCGATCTCCGTCCAGGAGCCGTCCGGGTGCCGCACCGAGACGGCGGCCGAGGCCCGGACGCCCGGGTCGGTGAGGATCGTCAGCCGGTCCAGCGGCCGGGCCGCGCCCAGCTCGACGGTGAGCGGCTCGTCGGTCGCGGTCGGCGCGGTGGCCGCCCGGTAGGCGGTGTCCGGGTTGCCGTCCAGCACGGCGGCGGCCGAGGAGCCGGGCAGCGCGGCCGGTCCGCCGGAGACGCTGGCCGGCAGCTCGTCCGGCGCCGTCACCGAGAACTCGCGCACCGCGACCGCGGTCTTCTGCGCGGCGGTGGCCCGCAGCCGGACCGCCCGGACCACCGTCCCGGCGGGCAGCTGCGCGGAGACCGACTTCTGGTTCTTCACCGAGGCCAGCTTCCGCCAGCCGCCCTCGCCGGTGGAGTACTCCAGCACGCCGTCCCGGATGTAGTCGTCGACCGCGCTCCGGCCGTCCGGGCCGTTGCCCCAGGAGCCCATCAGCACGGTCACGCTGCCGACCGGGCGCCCGCCGCCGAGGTCCAGGCCGACCGAGTCGCCCGGCTGCGGCGGCGCCGAGCTCCAGTAGAACGTGTCGGCGACGCCGTCGGCCATCAGCGCCGGCAGGTGGTCGTGCGCGGTGCCCAGCGTGGTGGTCGGGGTGATGCCGCCGCCCTGCACCCCGGCCCAGGTGTCGGCGGCCCGCAGCGCCCGCTCCAGGAACGGGCCGAGCACGCCCGCGCCGACCGTCGCCGGGCTCTGGCCGAGCTGCTCGCGCAGCTTGTTCAGCTCCACCCGGGCCTTCCAGGCGGCCCCGCCGTCCCCGCCGCGCTGCGCCAGCAGCATGTCCAGGGCGGCCTGCCCGCCGAGGCCGTAGTCGCGCAGCGGCGCCAGCCAGGGGGCGGCCTCGGCAGCCAGCTGGGCGGTCGCCGGGGCGGCGGCCAGGGTCTGCTGGGCGCCCGCCATCGCGGCGAACGCCTCCCGCAGCGGGGCGGCCGCCGCGATCAGCGCGGCCAGGTCGGGCGCGGCGCCCGAGGTCGGCTCGGCGGTCGCCCAGAACCGGTCCAGCAGCGGCTGCAGATAGCCGGACTCCTGCTTGGCCAGCGGCGAGGAGACGCTGTTGCCGGCCAGCGCCGTGAGCGCCGGCAGGGCCTCCCCGGTGGGCGTCGCCGTCGCGCCGGTCGGGCCGGCCAGCGAGCGCAGCGCCGCCTGCCAGGAGTCCTCCGGCTTGTAGCCGCCAGGGTTCCAGGCGAAGTCCCCGGCCGTGCCGATCGCGATCCGGGAGGCGACCGGCTGCTGCATCGCACCGGTCAGCATGACGGCCGAACGCGTCGCCACCTCGGTGTCGCGGCCGGTGTAGGCGCCCAGGAACAGCCGGTCCGGGGTGGCGTCGTTGACCGGGTAGTTGTCCATGGTGACCAGCGGGTGCCCGTAGAGGTCCGCGGTGTCGCCGACCTGGGGGCCGGTGATCCGCTCCGGGATCACCCCGACCCCGCTCCAGGCCACCTGCACGGCCGGCGGCAGCGCGCCGGCCAGCGCCGCCCGGTACGGGGTGGAGCCCTGCTGGTGGTACTCGGTGGGGAGGACCGACAGCGGAGCCAGGCCCGGGTCCCTGGCGATCAGCCGGTCCTGCACCTTGGTGGCCAGTTCGGCCTGCGCCTTGGCGGCGGCGGCCGGGCCGGTGCCGTACTTGGCGCGGTCGTCGGAGCAGTGCCACTCGTCGTAGGAGACGTCCAGGAACTGGAGCTGGAACGCGGTGAAGCCGAGCTTGCGCAGCCCGTCCAGCTTGGCGACCAGCGCGTCCGCGTCCTTGCCGGAGCTGTAGCAGAAGGACTGGCCGGGGTCGATCGCATAGCCCAGCGTGACGTGGTTGCGCCCGGCGCGGGTGGCCAGCGCGCGCAGGTCGTCGGCCTTCGCCTGCGGGTAGGCGTCCCGCCAGCGGGCCGTGCGGTACGGGTCGTCGCCCGGGGCGTAGAGGTAGAAGTTCTGCTTGGAGCGGCCGAGGAAGTCCAGCTGCTCCAGCCGCTGCTGCTGGCTCCACGGGGTGCCGAAGAACGCCTCGGCGGTACCGCGCACCGGGGCGCCGGACGGCCAGTCGCGCAGCGTGATCCCCGGCAGGCCGAGGCCGGCCGCGCCCGGCGCCTGGCCCTGCTCGGCGGGGACGGCGGCCAGCAGCTGGCGCAGCGACTGCGCCGCGTAGAAGGTGCCGGCCGCGTCGGCGCCGGCCAGCACGACCGCGCCGTAGCTGCCCCCCTCGGCCACCGGCAGCTGACCGGCCGCCAGGACGTAGCCGCCGCCGGGCATTCCGGCGGTGGTCGGGGCCGCGGTGTCCGGGCCGCCGGCCGCGACGGCGAGCTCGCGCAGCACCCGGTCGGTCGCGCCGCCCGCGCCCTCGGCCGGGCCGCCGACGTACACCACCAGCGAGCCGGCGACCGGCGCGGCCGGCTCCGGCAGCGAGGCCACGGTGGTCGCCCCGGCGACGCCGAGCACCTCGCGCAGCGCGGCGATCGCGCCGTGGTCCGCCTGCGGCGCGGTGACCAGGGTGACGACGCCCGGCACGGTGACCGGCTTGCCGGCCACCCGCTGCTCCTGCGGGCGGGGGAAGACCTGAGGGTCGCTCACACTGCCGAGCGGGGTCTGCGGGGCGCTGCTCGCGGTGCTCACGACGTCCGGCCCGGGGGAGAACCCGGGGCTCTGCGCGTACGCGGCCGGGCCGCTCACCAGCAGGCCGCCGACCACGGCCGCCGCCGACAGGGTGGCCGCCACCTGGAGGGTGCGCCGGCTCGGCGCCCCCGGCCGGGCGGCCAGCGCGCGCTCGGCCCGCACCGAGCGGAGCAGCGGTTCGGTGCCCTTGAGGTCCGCGATCAGCCGGTCCGCCGTCCTGGGCGCCAGCTGACGGCACGTCCGTGCGGTGGCCCGCCGTGCCGCGAGGGCCGCGGGGTGCTGGAGCACCTCGCGCAGCGACGGGCTCTGCTCCAGTTGCTGACGGAGCCGCCGCCCGGCCGCCTCGGACACTCGGGCTTGCACAGGAGCCTCCTCGCCAGGCTGGAACCACATCGCGGCAAAGCCCACCAGCTACGTTTCCCGGTGTCAACGCCGTCGACGGGTATGCCGACTTTGTCCGATTTACGCCGGACTTAAGGCCTCTTTAACGAGGACTCCCCGCCCTTCCGGGAGCCCCCCGGAGGGAGCAGGGCGAGCGAGCCGAAGGGCCGCGCCGGGGCCGGGAGGGAGAAGGCCGAGCCGCCGACGAAGGAGGTGGCGCGCCGCCGCCGGCCGTCGGCACCGGACAAGAGCGCCCCGGAGGCGAGCCGAGCTAAAAGAGGAGGCGGCGGTGCGTGTCCGCCGGGTCGCCGACCCGTCGCCCGGGTAGGACTGTGGCTGTTCTGACCGGGCGTTGCCGAGACATCGCAGGAGCCGCGAGTGGCCGCTTATCTCGACCGTGACGGAGCCGACGGCCTGGACGTGCCGGCGCAGGACGCGCCGCTGCCCCCGCCCGAGCTGGTGGCGCTGGCGCAGGCCCACGGGGTGGACACCCGCTGCGGCCCCGGCGGCGTGCCGGCCGGCGCCCGCACGCTGGTCGCCGTCCTGGCCGCGCTCGGCGTGGACGCGGCCGCCCCCGAGGCCGCCCGCGCGGCGCTCGCCCGGCACCGGGCCGCCCGGCGCGCCCGCCTGCTGCCCCCGACCGTCGTGGCCCGGGCCGGCCGCCGCACCGCGCTCGACCTGCCCGCCGACACCCGGCTCGCCGTCGACCTGGAGCAGGGCGGCCGCTGGGAGCTCCCGCGCGGCCACGCCCACTGGCTGCCCGCCGACCTGCCGCCCGGCCGGCACACCCTGCACGCCGCACTGCCCGGCCGCACCGCCGCCACCGCCCACCTGATCGTCGCCCCCGAACGCCTGCCCGCCCTCCCCGGCCGCAGCTGGGGCTTCCTCGCCCAGCTCTACTCCGTCCTGTCCGACCGTTCCTGGGGCATGGGCGACCTCGCCGACCTCGCCGACCTCGCCACCTGGGCGGGCTCGCTGGGCGCCGGCTTCCTCCAGATCAACCCGCTGCACGCCGCGCTGCCGGCCGTCCCCTCCGACCCGTCCCCCTACCGCCCCTCCTCCCGCCGCTTCGCCGACCCGGTCCACCTGCGGGTCGAGGAGGTCCCCGAGTACGCCTACCTGGCCGGTCCGGCCCGCGACGAGGCGGACGAGCTGCTGGTCCGCGCCGCCCGGCTGCGCGCCGAGGTGCTGGAGCACGACGGCCTCATCGACCGCGACGAGGTCTGGGCCCTCAAGCGCCGCGCCCTGGAGCTGCTGCACGCCGAGTACCGCCGGTACGCGGCCCGCCACGGCGCCGTCCGCACCGCCGCCTTCGACGCCTACCGGGCCCGCGAGGGCGAGTGGCTGGAGCGCCACGCGGTCTGGAACGCCCTGGCCGAACGGCACGGCGCCGACCACCACCGCTGGCCCAAGGGCCTGCGCCACCCCGACTCCCCGCAGGTGCGGCACGAGGCCGCCGAACTCGCCGACCGGGTCGACCTGCACCGCTGGCTGGCCTGGCAGACCGACCGCCAGCTCGACCGGGCCCAGCGGGCCGCCCGCGCCGCCGGGATGCCGGTCGGCCTGGTGCACGACCTCGCGGTGGGCGTCCACCCAGACGGCGCCGACGCCTGGGCGCTCCAGGACGTCCTCGCCGCCGGCATCTCGGTCGGCGCGCCCCCGGACGCCTTCAACGCGCACGGCCAGGACTGGGGCCTGCCCCCCTGGCGCCCGGACGCGCTGGCCGCCGCCGGCTACGCGCCGTTCGCCGAGCTGATCCGCTCCGCCGCCCGGCACGCCGGCGCGCTGCGGATCGACCACGTGATGGGCCTGTTCCGGCTCTGGTGGGTGCCGGCCGGGCACGCCCCGACCGAGGGCGTGTACGTCCGCTACGACGCCGAGGCGATGCTCGCCGTGCTCGCCCTGGAGGCGCACCGGGCCGGCGCCGCGGTGGTCGGCGAGGACCTCGGCACCGTCGAGCCGGGCGTGCGCGAGGAACTCGCGGAGCGCGGGGTGCTCGGCACCTCGGTGCTCTGGTTCGAGCGGGACTGGCAGGCCGGCGGCGGGATCCTGCCGCCGGAGCGGTGGCGGGCGGGCAGCCTCGCCACCCTGACCACGCACGACCTGCCGTCCACCGCCGCCCGGCTCTCCGGCGAGCACGTGGAGCTGCGCCACCGGCTCGGCCTGCTGGCCCGCCCGCTGGGCGAGGAGCAGGAGCAGGCCGCCGCCGAGCTGGCCGACTGGCGGGCCGAGCTGGTCCGGCTCGGCCTGCTGGGCGCGGACGAGCCGCTGTCGGCCCTCGCGCTGCACCGGTTCCTGGCGGCCACCCCGGCCGGGCTGGTCGGCGTCTGGCTGCCGGACCTCGTCGGCGACCCGCGGCCGCAGAACCTCCCCGGCACCTGGGACCAGTACCCGAACTGGCGGCTGCCGGTAGCCGACGGCGCGGGCACGCCGGTCACCCTCGACACCCTGGCCGCGGCCCCGGACGCCCGCACCCTCGCGGACCTGCTGCGCCCCCTGGGCGTCCGGCCGGGCACCGCCGGCGGGGCCGCTCCCGAAAGGCCGACCCCGGCGAGCGGCCCGGCGTAAGTGACGGGTAAGTTGGCACCGTGGACAAGAGGAACGCTTTGCGAGCCGGCGCGGTCACCGCAACGGTCACGCTGATGATGCTGCTGTCGTCGCCCGCCATGGCCCTCACCCGGGACGACGGTGACGACCCGGGTAGCGGCCTGAGCGTCGCCGAGACCCTCGGCCTGTTCGTGCTGCTCCCGATCGCGGCCTTCGTGATCATCGGCGGCCTGGCCGCGCTGCCGCTGGGCGGCAAGGACAAGAAGAAGTAGCCGGGCGGC
Source organism: Kitasatospora sp. NPDC057500 (assembly GCF_042802195.1). Lineage (NCBI taxonomy): Bacteria > Bacillati > Actinomycetota > Actinomycetes > Kitasatosporales > Streptomycetaceae > Kitasatospora > Kitasatospora sp. NPDC057500. The sequence goes on from NZ_JBHVER010000261.1 coordinate 9,703, forward strand.
TCCTTCCTCCACCCACACGAGCACAGACCCCGAGGGGGCGCCGGACC
>NZ_JBHVER010000262.1:0-3562 GCF_042802195.1 Kitasatospora sp. NPDC057500
CGGTTACATTCCGAACCCGGAAGCTAAGCCTCACAGCGCCGATGGTACTGCAGGGGGGACCCTGTGGGAGAGTAGGACGCCGCCGAACAAATTTTCTGGAGAAGCCCCCGCCGGTCATCGGTCGGGGGCTTCTCTGTTGTAAGGTCAACGTGCAGTAGTTGCTAGACGTGACAGGAGGCCCCCGGGTGGAGGTCCAGGAGACGCGGGTCCAGACCGATCGCGTCCTCACCATCCCCAACCTGCTGAGCATGGGCCGGCTGGTCGGTGTTCCGCTCTTCCTCTGGCTGATCCTCTGGCCGGTGTTCGATGGACCGAACAACGACGGTTGGGCGTTGCTGATCCTGATGCTCAGCGGCATCAGTGATTACCTGGACGGGAAACTCGCCCGGAGGTGGGGTCAGATCAGCCGGGTCGGGCAGTTGCTCGACCCGCTGGCGGACCGCCTCTATGTGTTCTCCACCCTCATCGGTCTGACCTGGCGTGAGATCCTGCCGTGGTGGCTGACGGGGATCCTGCTGGCCCGCGAGGTGTTTATCGCGGCGCTTCTGCCGATTCTCAACCGGCACGGCTACGGGCCGTTGCAGGTGAGTTTCCTGGGGAAGGCCGCGACATTCAACCTGATGTACGCCTTTCCGCTTCTGCTGCTCGGCTCCGGGGACAGCTGGATCGCCCGGCCGGCCGAGATCGTGAGCTGGGGCTTCATCTGGTGGGGAACGGTCCTGTACTGGTGGGCCGCCATTCTCTACGCGGTGCAGGCGCGGCAGATCGTCCGCGGCCGTGCGGGCTCCTCGGTGTCCACGGTCTGAGACGTGATCTGAGAGAATTCCCACGGCGACACGGTGCGTCGGACGATACCTTCCGGGTAGACCACCTCTGGAACGGTTTGATGGACCCGCAGGGTCCACCACCGCGAAGGAGGACGCACCCGTAATGAAAGCCGTTGTTATGGCAGGGGGCGAAGGCACTCGACTTCGCCCGATGACCTCCAGCATGCCGAAGCCGCTGCTTCCGGTCGCCAATAGGCCGATCATGGAGCACGTGCTTCGGCTGCTGAAGCGGCACGGTCTCTCCGACACCGTCGTGACCGTCCAGTTCCTGGCCTCACTGGTGAAGAACTACTTCGGTGACGGTGAAGAGCTGGGCATGCATCTCACCTATGCGAACGAGGAGACCCCACTAGGCACTGCGGGGAGTGTCAAGAACGCCGAGGACGCTCTCAAGGACGATTCCTTCCTGGTGATCTCCGGCGACGCGTTGACGGACTTCGACCTCTCGGAATTGATCGAGTTTCACCGCAGCAAGAACGCACTGGTAACCGTCTGTCTCACCAGGGTGCCGAATCCCCTGGAGTTCGGTATCACGATCACCGACGACGAGGGCCGGGTCGAGCGCTTCCTGGAGAAGCCGACCTGGGGGCAGGTCTTCTCGGACACGGTGAACACCGGTATCTACGTGATGGAGCCGGAGGTCTTCGACTACGTCGCGGCCGGTGAGTCCGTGGACTGGTCGAGTGACGTGTTCCCGCAGCTGCTCAAGGAGGGCAAGCGGGTCTACGGCTATGTGGCCGAGGGCTACTGGGAGGACGTGGGCACCCACGAGAGCTACGGCAAGGCCCAGGCGGACGTCCTGGAGGGCAAGGTCGACGTCGAGCTCGACGGGTTCGAGATCTCGCCCGGGGTCTGGGTGGCCGAGGGCGCCGAGGTGGACCCGGAGGCGATCCTCCGCGGTCCGCTGTACATCGGCGACTACGCCAAGGTCGAGGCCGGCGTGGAGCTCCGCGAGCACACCGTGCTCGGCAGCAACGTCGTGGTGAAGCGCGGTGCCTTCCTGCACAAGGCGGTCGTCCACGACAACGTCTACATCGGGCCGCAGAGCAATCTGCGCGGCTGCGTGGTCGGCAAGAACACCGATGTGATGCGGGCCTCGCGGATCGAGGACGGCGCGGTGATCGGGGACGAGTGCCTGGTCGGCGAGGAGTCGATCATCGCGGCCAACGTCCGGGTCTACCCGTTCAAGACCATCGAGGCAGGCGCGGTCGTCAACACCTCGGTGATCTGGGAGTCCCGGGGCCAGGAGCACCTGTTCGGGGTGCGTGGCGTATCCGGCATCCTCAACGTCGAGATCACTCCGGAGCTGGCCGTCCGGCTGGCCGGGGCGTACGCGACCACCCTGAAGAAGGGGGCGACCGTCACCATCGCGCGTGACCACTCGCGTGGTGCGCGCGCCCTCAAGCGGGCGATGATCTCCGGGTTGCAGACCAGCGCGATCGACGTCCGCGACCTGGAGAACGTGCCGATGCCGGTGGCCCGGCAGCACACCGCGCGGGGCAGTGCCGGCGGGATCTTCCTGCGGACCACCCCCGGGGTGCCGGACTCGCTGGACATCCTGTTCTTCGACGAGCGCGGGGCCGACCTGTCCCAGGCCGGCCAGCGCAAGCTCGACCGGGTCTACGCGCGCCAGGAGTACCGGAGGGCCTTCCCGGGCGAGATCGGCGACCTGACCTTCCCGTCCAGCGTCTTCGACTCCTACGCGGGCAACCTGCTGCGGACCGTGGACACCACGGGCGTGCGGGAGGCGGGCCTGAAGGTGGTCGTGGACACCGCGCACGGCAGTGCCGGCCTCGTTCTGCCGAGCATCCTCGGTCGGCTCGGGGTGGAGGCGCTGACCGTCTCCAGCGGGCTCGACGAGGCACGCCCCACCGAGGACGCCGAGGAGCGGCGGGCCGGGCTGGCGAGGCTCGGCGAGCTGGTCGCCTCCTCGCGGGCGGCCTTCGGCGTGCGCTTCGACCCGGTGGGCGAGCGGGTGGCCTTCGTGGACGAGCTGGGCCGGGTGATCGACGACGACCGGGCGCTGCTGGTCCTGCTGGACCTGGTCGCGGCCGAGCGGCGGAGCGGGCAGGTGGCACTGCCGGTGACGACGACCCGGATCGCCGAGCAGGTCGCGGCGTACCACGGCACCCAGGTCATCTGGACCACCACGACGCCGGACGACCTGGCCAAGGCGGCCTCCGCCGAGGGCACGGTGTTCGGCGGCGACGGACGCGGCGGCTTCGTGGTGCCCGAGTTCAGCGGGGTGCTGGACGGGGCGGCGGCGTTCGTCCGGCTGGTGGGCCTGGTGGCCCGCACCCAGCTCACGCTGAGCCAGATCGACGCGCGGATCCCGCAGGCGCACATCCGCCGGCGGGACATCGCGACGCCGTGGGCCGCGAAGGGCATGGTGATGCGCTCGGTGGTGGAGGCGGCCGGCAGCCGACGGCTGGACACCACGGACGGCGTCCGGGTGGTCGAGGCGGACGGGCGCTGGACGCTGGTCCTGCCCGACCCGGCCGAGGCGGTCACCCACCTGTGGGCCGAGGGCCCGGACGACGCGGCGAGCGAGGCCCTGCTCGACGAGTGGGCGGCGGTGGTCGACAGCGCCGGACGGTGAGCCCGCGGCGGGGGGGGGGCGGCCCCGCCGGCCCCCCCCCCGGGGCGGGTGGGGGGGGTGGGGGCGCGGCCCCCCCGTTTGCCCGGGGGCCGCCGACGGGGGGGGGGGGGCGGCCCCCGGCGGCCAGGGGCGGATG
>NZ_JBHVER010000262.1:3572-9744 GCF_042802195.1 Kitasatospora sp. NPDC057500
CCCCCCCCCCCCCCCCCCCCGGCCGGGCCCCCCCGGCGCCCCCCCCCGCGCCCCCGCCGGGGGGGGGGGGGCCCGGCAGCGGCCGTCCCGCCCCGCTGTCCGTTTCAGGTGGTTGGTCACGCTCCGCCCGATTTGCCATGTCTCCAGCTCAGGGGGCGTGCGCGAGGCCCTCGTGCGACATGGGACGATGGTCCGCATGTCATCGACGCCGGGGCAGGGTGCCAGCAGTGGACGGTACAACCGTCCGGATGCCTCGATGTCCCTGCTGACCAACGTGATGGACCACAGCCTGGACGAGGGGTACGCCGAGGCGGCGGCCGCGCGGGGCGGGGACGGGCCGTACCGGATACCCGGGACGGCGCGCGGGATGCTGACGCTCGGCGCCGGGCTGGCGCTCGTCGGCGCGGTCGTCACGGTCGGGGCGGTGAACGCGCACAAGGCGGAGCCGACGCTCGCCAAGGAGCGCGACGCCCTGATCCACCGGATCAACGATGCCAACGGCTCCGCCGACCACCTCCAGCAGCAGGTCCAGGACCTTCGCCGGAAGGTGGAGAGCACCCAGCAGCAGGCGCTCGCCGCGGGTGAGGGCGACTCGGCGGCGGTGGCCGGCGCGGTCGGCCTCGGTGAGGTGACCGGCCCCGGTGCGAAGCTGGTGGTGGAGGACGCGCCCGGCACCGGCGCCGGCGGGAACGTCGACCCGCGCGCAGGGCAGGGCTTCTCCAACAGCGGGCGCCTGCGCGACCGCGACCTGCAGTTGGTGGTGAACGGGCTCTGGGCCTCGGGTGCGGAGGCGGTCTCGATCAACGGGCAGCGGCTCACCGCGCTCTCGGCGATCCGCGCGGCCGGTGAGGCCGTGCTGGTGGACAACCGGCCGCTGGTGCCGCCGTACACCGTGCAGGCGCTCGGGGACGGCACGCGGTTGGTGAGCGCCTTCGAGAGCGCCATGGCGGGCCAGTACCTGCGGCTGTTGCAGGAGAAGTACGGCATCAAGTCGACCATCTCGGCGCAGAAGAGCCTCACGCTGCCCGCGGCCGTCGGCGTCACCCTGCGGACCGCGCAGCCCGCCACCCCCGAGGCCTCGCCGACCGCGAGCCCGACCGCGAGCCCGGGTGCGAGTCCGTCCGGGAGCCCGTCCACGAGCGCGAGCCCGAGTGCCGGCCCGAGCGGGACCGCGACGGGCAGCCCGTCGGCCACCGCCTCGCCGTCGCCGAAGGCCGGCGGGAAGCGCTCGCCCAGCGCCCCGGCCACCAAGTCCACGACCTCCCGCCCGACCACCGCGACCACCACCGGGTCGCCCTCCGCAGCGACAGGAGCAGCTACACCGTGATTGCCGTACTGGGTCTCGTGATCGGGGTCGTCGTCGGACTCTTCGTCCAGCCCGAGGTGCCCGACGTCGTGGTGCCCTACCTGCCGATCGCGGTGGTGGCGGCGCTGGACGCGGTGTTCGGTGGCGTCCGCGCGATGCTGGACGGGATCTTCGACGACAAGGTGTTCTTCGTCTCGTTCCTCTCGAACGTGGTGGTGGCGGCGCTGATCGTCTTCCTGGGCGACCAGTTGGGCGTCGGCTCGCAGCTGTCCACGGGTGTGGTCGTCGTCCTCGGCATCCGCATCTTCTCCAACGCCGCGGCGATCCGGCGCCATGTCTTCCGTGCCTGAGCCGGGCCGCGGGCGCGCGGCGGAGGAGCAGACGGACGGATCGGCGGGAGAGGTCGTGCAGGACGAGAAGCGAGGGGAAGGCTCCGAGGGCGAGGCGGTGACCGCGCCGGCCTCGAAGGCCGCGCCGCGGGCCCCCGAGGAGGCTCCGGGGGCCGGGTCTGACGCTGAGCCCGAGGGTGGGACCGCGGGTGGGACGGCGGTCGGGACCGACCCGCCCGTTCCCCGGCGCGCCCCCGCGGTGACGCCTGCGCCCGCGCGTGCGCCGGAAGTGACGGCGGAGACCCCGGGTACGGACTCCGGGAAGCCGGAACGCGCGGAGGAGCCGGAGCCCGAGGACGACCAGGAGGAGCCCGAGCACGCTCCGATGTCGGTGTCCGCGCACACCATCGACCGGCACGCCGCACGTCGGCGGCTGATGGCCGCGCTGTGGCCGCCGAGGCTGTCGCGCGGTCAGCTGGTGGTGGCCCTGCTGCTCTTCTCGCTCGGCCTGGGGCTGGCGATCCAGGTCCGCTCGACCAACGACCACCACAGCCAGCTGCGCGGCGCGCGCCAGGAGGACCTGGTCCGCATCCTCGACGAACTGGACAGCCGCCAGCAGCGTCTCCAGCAGGAGAAGGCGGAGTTGGAGCAGTCCCTGGCCAAGTTGGAGAACAGCTCCAACCAGGCCAAGGAGGCCCAGGAGCAGACCCGGAAGAAGGCGACCGAACTCGGCGTCCTCGCCGGGACCGTCCCGGCCACCGGTCCGGGCATCGTACTGACGGTCGATGATCCCCAAGGGCAGGTGAAGGCGGATATGCTGCTGGACACCCTGCAGGAACTTCGAGCGGCGGGGGCGGAGGCGATTCAGATCAACGATGTGCGCGTGGTGGTCAACACCTACTTCACGGACGTGTCCGGCGGTGTGCAGATCGACGGCAAGAAGGTCTCGGCGCCCTACCGCTTCACCGTCGTGGGAAATCCGCAGGACCTCACGCCCGCGTTGAACATTCCGGGAGGTGTCGTCCGTACCCTGGAGAGCCACCAGGCGCGCGCGACGATCTCCCAGCAGCAGAAGGTGCTCGTCGACGCCCTCGTCGATCCGAGGACGCCGCAGTACGCCAAGCCGGCTCCGAAGTGACCGTCACGTTCGGAGTGCCACTCCAGCCGGCCCGGTCCCAGACCGGGCCCGCACCCTGTCCGAGGTTCTCACCCTGCCCCACGGGCGGGTCTGTCACACGCAAGGGGATTCGCCCGTGAGTTTCTTCTCGAAGTTGTTCGGTCGTAACAAGGGCCGCAACGCGGCCGCGGCGGAGGCGCCGACCGCGCTGCACCGCCGGGACGACGAGCCCGCCGTGCCGGGCATGCGCTCCGCCCCGGAGGGCGCGGAGTACGCCGAGCGTCCGCTGTTCCGCGACGGCGCCCAGTACGCGGGGAATCAGGCGGGCTACGGCGCGTCGGTTGACCCCTCCGGCGCCCCGCGCATAGGTTTCCCGACAGGACCCTCAACCTCTGGTGGAGGGTTTGCACCGGACCCGTACGCCGGGCACAACCCGTCGGGTGTGCCGCGCCAGGAGGCTGTGAACATGGCTGGCCCCACTCCGTGCCCCAGGTGCGGCAACCAGAACCCGGCCTCGGCGCGGTTCTGCTCCAACTGCGGTACGGCGCTGCGCGGCGGGCTGCTGCCGGAGGGGTCGGCCGAGACCACCTCGACCATCTCGATCTCCGGCCTGGAGTCCTACGACCCCAACACCACGACCGGGACCGGCACTCCGGCGCTCTCGGCCGAGGTGCTGGCGGCGATCGACGCGCTGCCCCCGGGCTCGGCGCTGCTGATCGTCCAGCGCGGCCCGAACTCCGGCAGCCGGTTCCTGCTGGACTCGGACAAGACCACGGCCGGGCGTCACCCGCAGGGCGACATCTTCCTGGACGACGTCACGGTCTCCCGCAAGCACGTGGAGTTCCGCCGGACGCCGGGCGGCGGCTTCACCGTCGCCGACGTCGGCAGCCTGAACGGCACCTACGTCAACCGGGAGCGGATCGACGAGGTCGCCCTGAACAACGGCGACGAGGTGCAGATCGGGAAGTACCGGCTGGTCTTCTTCGCCAGCCACAACCGGGGGTACTGAAACCAACGTCGGCAGGAGCCCGAGTGAGTACGAACACCCCTTCCTCTCCGCTCGGGGCGGCCACCCCCGCGTCGTCCGGCCCCCGGCCGGACCAGGGCGCGCGGGGGGTGGTCGCGGCCCCCAGGCAGCCGGTCCGCCCGGACCGGCCCGCCGGGCGGCGGCGCGGTGGTGACGAGCTGTTGAGCATCGGCGCCGTACTGGCCTTCCTGCGCGACGACTTCCCCGAGGTCACCATCTCCAAGATCCGCTTCCTGGAGGCGGAGGGGCTGGTCGAGCCGCAGCGCACGCCCTCGGGCTACCGCAAGTTCAGCCCGGCCGACGTCGAGCGGCTGGCCTACGTGCTGCGGATGCAGCGCGACCACTACCTGCCGCTGCGGGTGATCCGCGAGCACCTCGACGCGATCGAGCGCGGCGAGAACCCGCCCGCGCTGCCCGCCGCCGCGGACGCCCGGCCCGGGCCGCTGGAGGAGGCGGACCGCGAGCTCACCGCCTCGGCCGAGGCCTCCGCCGGGGTCCGGCTGGGCCGGGCCGAGCTGCTGGCCGCCGCCGAGGCCGGCGAGGCCGAGCTGGCCGAGTGGGAGTCCTACGGGCTGGTCGCGCCCGGTCCGGACGGCGGCTACGACGGCGAGGCGCTGCAGGTCGCCCGGCTGGTCGCCGAACTCGGACGCTTCGGGCTGGAGCCGCGCCACCTGCGGGCCATGAAGGCCGCCGCGGACCGTGAGGTCGCGCTGGTCGAGCAGGTCGTGGCGCCGCTGCGGCGCCACCGCAACCCGCAGACCAGGGCACACGCCGAGGCCACCGCCCGGGAGCTCGCGACGCTGTCCGTGCGGCTGCACGCGGCGATGGTCCAGGCGGGCCTGCGGATCCGGTCCTGACCCTCACCGTTCGTGCCCACCTCGCTGACCAGCGGCGTCGGCGCTGCGCTTTCATATCCGGGTCGGGAGCCATAGGGTTGCCTGTGTGAATGAGCTCGACGTCGTGGGTGTCCGGGTGGAGATGCCTTCCAACCAGCCGATCGTGCTGCTCCGGGAGGTCGGGGGCGATCGGTACCTGCCGATCTGGATCGGCCCCGGCGAGGCGACCGCGATTGCCTTCGCCCAGCAGGGCATGACGCCGGTGCGCCCGCTGACGCACGACCTCTTCAAGGACGTCCTGGAAGCGCTCGGCCAGCAGCTCACCGAGGTCCGGATCACCGATCTGCGCGAGGGCGTCTTCTACGCCGAGCTGGTCTTCGCCGGCGGCGTGGAGGTGAGCGCCCGGCCGTCCGACGCCATAGCGCTGGCGCTGCGCACCGGCACGCCGATCTTCGGGAGCGAGGAGGTGCTCGCCGAGGCGGGCATCGCGATCCCGGACGAGCAGGAGGACGAGGTCGAGAAGTTCCGCGAGTTCCTCGACCAGGTGTCGCCGGAGGACTTCGGCGGGGGCGGCCCGCAGTAGGGGCGGGAGCCGCCCCTGGGGATGCTGCGGAACCGGCCTGTGGGCCGATGTGCCGCAGGGGATACGCCTGTTTTGCCAAAACGCATCCGCCTACCCACACTAGGGGCACGAAAAACCACTCTCCTGAGTGACGCGGTCTGTTCGGCTCGGCGTGGCGATCGTTGACGGGCCATAGGGGACTGCCTACCGTCACAGGAGGGGCTGCCCGGGTGTCCGATCGCCCGCGGTCTGGGTTGCCCGCAGCACGAGTGGACGGAGGTAGGCATGACCGGCACTGGCGATGAAGTGGCCGCGGGAGGCCTGTGCGCCGTGCACCTGCCGCGCACCACCCGCACGGTGACCGAACTGCCCCGGACGGCGGAACTGCCCAGGGTGGGCCGGTTCCCGGCGGTACAGCCCGGCCAGCCGGCCCTGGAGCGGCTGTCACCGACGTCCGAGCTGATCGGCTACCGGGGCCCGACCGCCTGCGCGGCGGCCGGGATCACCTACCGCCAACTGGACTACTGGGCCCGTACCGGACTGCTGGAGCCCAGCGTCCGTTCGGTGTACCCGGTGAGCAGCCAGCGGCTCTACAGCTTCCGCGACATCCTGCTGCTGAAGATCGTCAAGCGGCTGCTGGACGCCGGCGTCTCGCTGCAGAACATCCGGGTGGCGGTCGCCCATCTGCAGGCCGCCGAGATCGCCGATCTGGCGGGGCTGACGCTGATGTGCGACGGTGCGACGGTGTACGAGTGCACGACGCCCCAGCAGGTGGTCGACCTGATGAAGGGTGGCCAGGGGGTCTTCGGGATCGCGGTCGGCGCGGTCTGGCGGGAGCTGGAACTGACCCTGGTGCGGCTGCACGCGGAACGGACGGACACCGGCGAGACGGTGGTCGGCCACGACCCGGCGGACGAGCTGGCGCAGCGGCGCAACCGGGCGGTCTAGAAGGAGTCGAGCGACGCCGTGGGCCCGGACGGGGAACCGTCCGGGCC
>NZ_JBHVER010000263.1:0-9683 GCF_042802195.1 Kitasatospora sp. NPDC057500
TCGGCACCGGTTCGTACGCCGTCGAGCTGCTGTGGGTGCAGGCACAGGGCAAGAAGCCGATGCGGGCGGCGGTCAGAGGATGGAGAGGCCGTTGCCGCAGACGTTGATCGGGATGCTGATCGGGATCTGGATCTGGTTGCCGGACAGCACGCCCGGAGAGTTGGCCACCACGCCGTTGGCGGTGGCACCGCCCTCGTTGATACAGGTGGTGCCGCCGCCACCGCCACCCCCGAAGGAGGAGTAGTCGGCGGGGAGCGAGGGCTTGTGGTGCTGGGGCTTGTGGTGGCCGTACTCGTCGCAGTCGCCCGCGAAGGCGGGACCGGCGGACAGGACCGCCAGCGCGGCGCTGAGACCGGCGGCGAGCAGGTACTTCCTGGTGTTGGTCATGCCGAAGGAATAGCCAGCCGACACGCTGAAGAAGACATAATCCGACCACCCGATCACCCGATCGCAGTCGGAAACGCACACCGATGCAGGAGCGCCGCCACCCGCCCGGGCCACCCGTCTGGCGCCCCCCGCCCGCTCCGCCGCCCTGTCCCGCCCCTGTCCCGGCGCTGTCCCGCCCCGGAGCCGGGCCGGAACGGGACCCCGGCCCCGTGCGCCCGGGACGGCCCCTCCCCGACGCTCGATGCACGGCGACGGCCCGGACCGCACAGGCCCGGGCCGCCCCGCCGCCACCACGGCACGAACGGGAGACCCGCATGTACGCACACTGGGGCACCTTCACCAAGAACGACACCCTCGCCGACTGCCTCGGCCTGGCCCAGACCGCGCTGCTGCGCCAGGGCTTCCAGGTCTGGGACCTCGCCGGCGACGGCGACTACCAGGTGATCGGCGGCACCGCGGACGTCATCGCCACCGTCGTCTGCGTCCCGCAGTCCGGCAACGTCTGGCTGACCGTCAGCGCCTACTCCACCGACTCGGCGCTCGCCGAGCGCACCCGCAACGAGGTGCGCTCGTACATCGTCAACTCGGTCCGGATCGACTGACCGGCGGCCGGACGGGCGACAGGCGGGGACCGGCCGTGTCCGGCGGACCGCGGACCCGGGGGCGGCGAACCCGGCCCCGGGGCCCGCACCGGCCCGGCGATAGGGTGCGTGACCATGACGGACACCTCGGTCGATCCGCCCCGGACACCGCGTCGCCGCCCCTCCGGAGCGGGCGAGCCGGCGCGCCCCGCCGCACGGCCGGCCCACCGCCCCGGCCGCCGGACGGGCGACGCGAACGCCGCCACCGCCGCCACCCGCTCCGACGCGGGCCCGTCCGGCACCGACCTGCACCTCGACCTGCCCGCCGCCGGCAGCCGCCGGTCCGCCCTGATGGCCGCCCTGCGCGAGGCGATCCGCAGCGGCCGGCTGGCCCCCGGCACCCGGCTGCCGCCCTACCGCACGCTCGCCGCCGACCTCGGCATCGCCCGCAACACCGCCGCCGACGCCTACGCCGAACTGGTCGCCGAGGGCTGGCTCACCGCCCGCCAGGGCTCGGGCACCGCCGTCGCCGAACGCGCCGAGCCCGCCGCCGCCAACCGCGCCCGCCGAGCCTCCCGGCCCCCGCGCCCCGCCCACGACCTGCGGCAGGGCCGGCCCGACGCCGCCGCCTTCCCGCGCGGCGCCTGGCTCGCCGCCGGGCGCCGGGCGCTCACCGCCGCGCCCAACGAGGCCTTCGGACCCGGCGACCCGCAGGGCCGGCGCGAACTGCGCGAGGTCCTCGCCGACTACCTCGCCCGGGCCCGCGGGGTACGGACCGACCCGGACCGGATCGTGGTCTGCTCCGGCTTCGCCCACGCGCTGCGACTGCTCTTCGACGGCCCGCGCGCCGTGCTCCCCGCCCGGAGCACCGGCCCGCTCGCCGTCGAGGGCTACGGGCTCGCCTTCCACCGCGGCCTGCTGGCCGCCGCCGGGGTCACCACCGTCCCGCTCCCGCTCGACGAGCACGGCGCGCGGGTGGGCACCCTGGCCGACCACCCCGAGGCCCGTACGGCGCTGCTCACCCCCGCCCACCAGTTCCCGACCGGGGGACCGCTGCACGCGGGCCGCCGGGCGGCCGTGGTCGACTGGGCACGCGGGCGCGGCGGCCTCGTCCTGGAGGACGACTACGACGGCGAGTTCCGCTACGACCGGCAGCCAATCGGTGCGGTGCAGGGCCTGGACCCGGAGCGGGTGGTCTACCTGGGGACGGCGAGCAAGAGCCTCAGCCCCGCCCTGCGGCTGGGCTGGATGGTGCTTCCCGACCACCTGGTGGACGGGGTGCTCGCCGCCAAGGGGGAGCGCGAGGGCTGGGCGAGTGCGCTGGACCAGCTGACCCTGGCGGAGTTCATCGACTCGGGCGGCTACGACCGGCACGTGCGGCGGATGCGCCGGCGCTACCGCGACCGCCGTGACCGGCTGGTCGAGGCGCTGGCCGGGCGGGCCCCGCACATCGAGGTCACCGGGATCGCCGCCGGACTGCACGCGGTGCTCCGGCTCGCGCCCGGCACCGAGCGCTCGGTGCTCAAGGCGGCCGCCTACCGGGGGCTGGCCCTGGACGGTCTGGCCGACTTCCGGCACCCGCTGCTCGCACCGGAGGCGATGCCGGCGGCGGACGGTCTGGTGGTCGGCTACGCGACCCCGCCCGACCACGCCTACCCGGCGGCGCTGGAGGCGCTCTGCGCGATCCTGCCGCCACCGCTCTGACGGGCGGGAGCGGCCGCCCGGAACGGCCGGTCCCACGCGCGGGCGGGCGCGGAGGGTAGGGCTCCGGCCGCCCGGCCGCGCGGGGAACCGGAAGGTAATGGCCCCCGCGTCCGCTCCCCGGTCATATGCCGGTACGGACCGGTGCGGAGCACGCCGCCGGTGCCCGGGCGGCGGCCTAGGCTCCTTGGTCATGCGCACTTCATCTCTGAGCCGCCTCGGCCTCCCCGCTGTCCTCGCCTTCATCGTCGCCCTCCTGCTGTCGGCGACCCCCGCCCAGGCCGGCACCCCGCTGCTGTCCGTCTCCGTCGACAAGACGACCGCCACCCCGGGCTCGAACGTCACGCTGACGCTCACGCTGACCAACTCGCACGACACCCCCGCCCACTTCGTCTACGAGTCCATCCAGCCGACCTACGCCACCACCCTGAACACCGGCCTGAAGTACGCCTTCTCCTCCTGTGGCGGCAATGTCACCAGCTGTGACACCGGTGCCACCAACGGCCTGGTCCACCACTCCGTCCCCGTCGCGGCCGGCGCCACCACCACGGTCACCCTGACCTACACCATCGGCACCGACTCGGTCTGCGGCAACGGCGCGCGGATCGACTTCTACACCTACCTCTACTACGAGTACGCGAACGGCACCGCCAACGACTCCGGCATCTTCCAGGTCCCCGGCAACGAGGTCGTCTGCGCCTGACCGTCCGCTCCCCACTCCCTTCCGTGACTCCCCGTCAGGTGCCGGTCGCCCCCGTAGCGGCACCTGACGGGGCCTTCGGCGTCCCGGGCGCGACCGGCGTTGTCGGACCCCCGTGGCAGGCTTGGCGCATGGCCGATCCCGTGACCACCGACAGCCCCGTGACCGCGTCCGGAGAGGGCGCGCCGCCGATACCCGGAGAGGTCGCGGAGCTGATCCGCGCCCGGGCCGGTGAGCGGCTGGCACCGCTGGTCCACGGGCTGTTCCGCTCCTCCCTCGTCCTCGACCCGGTGCACGGCGCGGACGGCGGGGGCGCCGCCGGGCGGCTCGGCGGACTGCCCGCCCTGCCGGAGGGCACCGCCTGGCCGGAGTACGCCGACCGCCCGATGCAACTGCTCGCCGAGCTCGACTGCGCGGCGCTGGCCGCGGCCTTCGGGGCCGCCGGACCGGACACCGGCGGCTGGCCGCTGCCCGCCGAGGGACTGCTGCTCTTCTTCCACGACGAGTGGCTCGCCGACTTCACCGGCCGGGGCTGCCGCGTCCTGCACGTGCCCGCCGGGGCGCCGCCCCGGCCCGCGCCGGCCGCCGAGCGGGGCACGCCCGCCGTCCCGGCCGTGCCGGTCGGGGCCGCCCGGGCGCTGTCCGCGCCGTCCTACCAGGACCGCGAGCTGGAGCGGCTGTTCCCCGACGACTTCCTGGTCGCCCTCGACCTCGCCCAGGACCTCGCCGAACAGCTGCCCCGCCCCGCGGTCCGGGTGCTCGGCTGGTGCGACACCGACACCGGCCGACCCGAGGGCCACCGCCCGCTGCTCCAGATCGACAGCGGCGTCCTGGACGCCGACTGGGGCGAGTGCGTCAACGTGTCCTTCTGGATCACCCACGACGACCTCGCGGCCGGCCGCTTCGACCGGGTCCGGCAGGGCTTCGAGATCGCCTGACGGGCGGGGGCCGCCCCTCGGGTCCTACGCTGGGAGGAGGCCCGGGCGCGCCGCCGGCCCGGGTCCGGCCGGAGCGTGCGGCGGAGCGGTGGGACGGACGTGGCCCCAACGACGGACCCGGACCCCGGGCACCCGGAGCGAGCCGGGCGGCCCGGGAGTTCCGAGCTGGCCGGGGACGCCGAGCGCGGGGGTGCCGGGGGCGCCCCCGTCGCCGAGCTGATGCGCTCGATGCGCGCCCACCCGGCCCGGATGCCCGAGCTGCTGGCCGCCTTCGCCGTGCGCCACCGCGGGCCGCGCGCCGCCCGCCGGGTGGCGGCGCTGCGGGCGTCCCACCCGGAGGCCTCCGAGCCGGAACTGGCCCGGCGGGCCGTCGACCACGCCCGGCGGGTCAGCCAGAGCGAGGGCGCCTTCGTCGCCGGCCCCTTCCTCTGGATGGCCCCGTTCGCCTTCTGCACCGCGCTGCTGGCCCAGGGACAGCTGATGCTGGAACTCGCCGCCCTCTCCGGCAAGGACCCCACGGCCCGGGCCCGTGCCCCCGAGCTGCTCGTGCTCCAGGGGGCCCATCCCGACCTCGCCTCCGCGGAGCGGGCCCTCGCGGCCGGCCCGCCGCCCAGGCCGGGCCGGACCGGCCGCTTCCGGGGGTTCGGCGAGCTGCTGTGGCGGATGGCCCGCCTGCTCGGGCTGACCAGTGAGGACGTCGTCCCGCCGCCGTCCCGCTGGCGCACGGCGGTGGACTGGGGACTGCTCGTCCTGGTGCTCCTGGTGGGCACCGTCGCCCCGCTGATCTGGCTCCCCTACATGGCCTTCTCCTACAACCGGGCCACCGACCGGCTGGCCGCCCGCGCGGTCGCCTTCCACTTCGGCGGGGAGCCCGCCGACTGGCCCGGCGCCTCCCGGGACCGGGCCGCGCCGGGGATGGTCGCCGCCGTCGGCCGGGTGCTGCTGGCACTGCTCGTCCCGCTCGCGGCGGTGGGGGTGCTGCTGGTCGCCGACGTCCGGCTCGCCGACAGCCGCTGGCCGGTCATGGCCCTGGTGCTGATCGCGCTGTCCGTCGTGGTGAGCGGCCTGTGGTGGATCGCCGCACGGCGCTCCCCGAACCCGCCGAGAGGGCCGTCTCCGAACCCCTGAGTGGTCTCAACCACCCCATCGCCAGGTCCCCCTGACGAGTGGTCAAGACCTGAAGGTTAGGCTGCCCGCAGGGCCGCGGGGAGCGGCCGGGAGAAGGGTGACGCGGGTGCGAACCGTACAAGACCAGGGCGTGAACGACGACCCCGCGGGCGGCCGTCGGCCGAAGCTCCGCGCGGTCCCCGGCCACCGGCTGGCGGGGCTGCCGCAGCTCGCGGGGGCGGACGAGCGGCTGCGGCACGAGATCGCGGTGGTCGCGGCCGTCCTGCCGTTCAAGGTGAACAACCACGTGCTGGACCAACTGATCGACTGGGACCGCGTCCCGGACGACCCGATGTACCGGCTGACCTTCCCGCACCGGGACATGCTCCCGCCGGAGGTCTTCGAGCGGATCTCCGCGCTGCTCACCGAGGGCGCTCCCAAGGAGCGGCTGGCGGAGGCGGTCGCGTCCGCCCGGCGGGCGCTCAACCCGCACCCGGGCGGGCAGTTGGAGGAGAACATCCCGCAGCTGAACGGCCGCCCGGTGCCGGGGCTCCAGCACAAGTACCGGGAGACGGTGCTGCTCTTCCCGGCGCAGGGGCAGAGCTGCCACGCCTACTGCGGCTACTGCTTCCGCTGGGCGCAGTTCGTCGGCGAGCCGGACCTGCGGCAGAGCCTGCCGGGCCCGGCGACCGCGCTGGAGTACCTGGGCGCCCACCGCGAGGTCTCGGACGTGCTGATCACCGGCGGCGACCCGCTGATCATGTCCACCGCCCGGCTGGCCGGCTACGTCGAGCCGCTGCTCGGCCCCGGCACCGAGCACCTGCGCACGATCCGGCTGGGCACCAAGGCGCTGGCCTGGTGGCCGCACCGGTTCACCACCGACCCGGACGCCGACGACCTGCTGCGGCTGTTCGAACGCGCGGTCGACGCCGGCCGGCAGGTGGCGGTGATGGCGCACGTCAGCCACCCCCGCGAGCTGGCCGGGGAGGCGGTGCGGGCGGCGGTCGCGCGGATCCGCTCGACGGGCGCGGTGATCCGGGCGCAGGCGCCGCTGATCCGGCACGTCAACGACGATCCCGCGGTGTGGGCGGCGCTCTGGCGGGACATGGTGGGCCTGGGCATCGCCCCGTACTACCTGTTCGTCGAACGGGACACCGGGGCCAGTTCCTACTTCGAGGTGCCGCTGGCGCGGGCGGTGGGGATCTACCGGGACGCCGTACGGCAGGTGTCGGGGCTGGAGCGGACGGCGCGCGGGCCGGTGATGTCGGCCGGCCCGGGGAAGGTCTGTGTGGACGGGGTGGCGGAGATCGGCGGCGAGCGGGTCTTCGTCTGCCGGTTCCTCCAGGCCCGCGAGGCGGACCGGGTGGGCCTGCCGTTCTTCGCCCGCTACGACGAACGGGCCACCTGGTTCGACCAGTTGAGGCCGGCGTCGTTCGAGCGGCGGCCGTGGTTCACCGCCGAGCCGTGGTTCGCCGAGGAGCCTGCGCTGGTCTGATCCGGGCCCGTGGCGGACCCGTAATCGCACTGTGTTCGAAGCTCGAACAAGCGTTTGACTGATCCGCGCCCCGCGGGCTGGGGCGCGGGCTTTCGCGCCCCTCCGTTCGGGTGGGGTGAATCGTTCCTACGTCTGGGTGATTCGCATGCACAGGAACGCGTGGCCCCGGTCGCACACGGTTCTCGGATTCAAACCTTCCGATCGGAGAGATTCACCCTATCGGGGGGCGCTTGGTTGCGCTGCGGGGTTGCCCGGGCCTTGGTGATCTAGGGTTCCGGTGGATCGCCCGAGCGGGGCGCACCGCATCGCGAAGGCCACCAACACTCCAACCGATACGCGTATCTGATGATCCGTCGAAATGGATTCCCCGGCTGTCGCCGGTCGTCCGGCGGGTCGGCGTGACCCGATCACACAAAGGAGAGCCCTGCCGATGTCCGTGGAGACGACCACCCCGGAGACACCGCAGGTGGCCCAGCAGTCCAGCCTGACGACGGCCGCTGCCCGCAATCTTGCGACGACCACCAAGTCCGCACCGCAGATGCAGGAGATCACCTCCCGCTGGCTGCTCAAGGTGCTTCCCTGGGTGCAGGCGGCAGGTGGCGCCTACCGGGTCAACCGCCGTCTGACCTACACCGTCGGCGACGGCCGGGTGGAGTTCATCAAGACCGGTTCGGAGGTCCGGGTCATCCCGCTGGAGCTCGGCGAACTCGCGCTGCTGCGCGGCTTCGAGGACGAGGGGGTGCTGACCGCGCTGGCCGACCGCTGCGAGCAGCGCGACTTCGGCCCGGGCGAGGTACTGGCCGAGCGCGGCGAGCCCGCGGACCGCATCTACCTGATCGCGCACGGCAAGATCAACCAGATCGGCACCGGCAAGTACGGTGACGAGACCGTGGTCAGCGTGCTCGGTGACGGTGACCGCTTCGGCGAGCACGCGGTGCTGGACCCGGCCGCCGTCTGGGAGTTCACCGCCAAGACGGTGACCGCCGGCACCGTGCTGTCGCTGGCCCGCCGGGACTTCGAGCGGATCCGTGACGACTCGACCGCGCTCCAGGAGCACATCGAGGCGTTCCGGGCCCTGCCGCTCCAGGCCCAGAACGAGCGCGGCGAGGCCGAGATCGCCATGTCCGCGGGCCACCACGGCGAGTACGAGCTCCCCGGCGCCTTCGTGGACTACGAGCTCAAGCCGCGCGAGTACGAGCTGAGCGTCGCCCAGACGATCCTCAAGGTGCACACCCGGGTCGCCGACCTCTACAACCAGCCGATGAACCAGATCGAGCACCAGCTGCGGCTGACCATCGAGGCCCTGCGCGAGCGCCAGGAGCACGAGCTGGTCAACAACCCGGAGTTCGGCCTGCTCAACAACGCCGACTTCGACCAGCGGATCCAGACCCACTCCGGCCCGCCCACCCCGGACGACCTCGACGAGCTGCTCAACCGCCGCCGCGACCCCGACTACCTGCTCGCCCACCCCCGGGCCATCGCCGCGATCGGCCGCGAGCTGAACGCGCGCGGGCTCTACCCGCACCACGTCGACCTCGGCGGGCAGCAGGTGCCGGCGTGGCGCGGCGTTCCGATCCTTCCGTGCAACAAGATCCCGATCAGCAAGGAGAACACCAGCTCGATCCTGGTCATCCGTACCGGCGAGGACAACCAGGGCGTCATCGGCCTGCACCAGACCGGAATTCCGGACGAGTACCAGCCGAGCCTGTCCGTCCGGTTCATGGGCATCGACGAGAAGGCGATCATCTCCTACCTTGTGAGTGCCTACTACTCCGCCGCGATCCTGGTTCCGGACGCGGTGGGTGTGCTGGAGAACGTCGAGATCGCGCACGGGCGCCGCTGAGGCGCAGCAGCTCGGGCGGGCCGTCCCCGGAGGGCCCGCCCAGGGCCGGGCGTAACCCGGTCCACCGCATGATCGTTTCACCGGATGCCGGAAGGCCCGCCCTCGCGGCGGGCCTTCCGGTGTCGGCCCTCCTCCCGGCGCGGCCGACCTCCTGCCGACACGAGAGGTGCACGGAGCCCATGCCGCAGCCCCAGCCGCCCCGGCGGATACCGATGGAAGGGCCGTCGTGACCGCGGAGCGGAGCCCGGCGCCCGTCGCGGCCGGGCACGGCACGGCCGGCGGCCCCCGGGTGCGACGGATCCGGCTGGCCGGCGCGGCCGCCGGTGTGGCCGCGCTCTGCGCGTTGCTGAGCGGCTCGGCCGGGGCCCGCTCCACGGCCGCCCAGCACGGTGGCGGGCACCCGCACGGGCCGGTCGTCGGGACCTGTGTCACCGCCGGGGCGGCCGTCGCGGTCGGGGCCGGCCGGGACGTCGAGGTGGACGTGGACGTGGACGTGGCGGTCGGTGTGGACGTCGACCTCTCCGGGATCCTGCACCACCCGCACCCGCCGACGGCGACCCCGAGGCCCTGGCCCACCAGGCCGTGGCCGCCGAAGCCGACGCACCACCACCCGTGCCCGTCGCCCAAGCCGTCGCCGTCACCCTCGCCGAAGCCGTCGCCGACCGCGACGCCGAGCCCCACGCCGACCCCGACCCCGACGCCCCGGCCCACTCCGACGCCGACGCCCACCCCGACCCCCAGTGCGACGCCGACGCCGGTCGTCACGCCCACCCCCACCCCGGTGCCCACCCCGCCGCCGAGCCCGGCCCCCGTGCCGCCCGCGCCGCCCGCCCCGCCGCCGCCGACGCCCCCCCCCCCGGCCCCGGCGCCGCGGGCCGCCCCCCCCACCACCCCGGGCGCCCGCGCCCGGCGGGGGCCCCGCCGCCGCGCC
>NZ_JBHVER010000264.1:0-9636 GCF_042802195.1 Kitasatospora sp. NPDC057500
GCGTCCTCCTCCCGGAGGGCGCGCTCCGGCGTTTGCCCACCCGCCGACCTGCGGCAATTCCGTCCGGCCGTTCCGGACGGCCCTCGAAATCGATCATTACGCTTCGTAAATATTCGAATACCGGAACTTCGGGTCCGCTATCCGGAAGGCGGAGCCGGTGATTCCGGGCGCGATATGGCGGAATTTGCCGAGTATTGTCACGGCTTGGCCTCGGCCTGTAATTGAAAAGAGATGTGACGGCGATTCCACGGAAGGGGTCGGTTGATCGATAGTTGCTCTGCGCGTATCAGTGGTCACCTCGCCGGCTGTGCGGCTCGGCCCTGAGATGTCGACCCCCGTCGTACCCGGCACACCGGATGGCGGGGCGCCGTTCGTTCGTAAGCCCCTAAATCGAGGAGCAGTTGAATGAGGCTCACCAAGACGATGCGCTGGTCCGCGCTGGCGGCCTGCACCGCGCTCGCGATCTCCGCCTGCAGCACCGGCAGCGACAAGAAGTCCTCGGACGGCGCGAACGGGTCGGGCAAGAAGGGCGGCTCGATCGCCATCCAGTCGGGTGAGCCGCAGCACGGGCTGATCCCGCAGAACACCGCGGAGTCCGAGGGCGCCCAGGTGCTCGCGCAGGTCTTCGCCGGCCTGGTGGAGTACGACCGGCAGACCAACGAGCCGAAGCTGCGCGTCGCGGAGTCGATCGAGTCCCCCGACAGCAAGGTCTGGACGATCAAGCTGAAGGACGGCTTCACCTTCCACAACGGTGAGAAGGTCACCGCCCAGTCCTTCGTGGACGCCTGGAACTGGGGTGCCAACCAGGACAACGCGGCCGAGGCCCTGCCCTTCTTCTCCAAGATCGAGGGCTCCGAGGAACTCTCCCCGGGCAAGGACAAGAAGCCGGCCACCGACAAGCTCAAGGGCCTGACGGTCGTCGACGACAAGACCTTCACGGTCACCCTCAGCGCGCCGTTCTCGCAGTTCAAGATCATGCTGGGCTACACGGCATTCTACCCGCTGCCGAAGGCCTTCTTCCAGGACAAGAAGGCCTTCGAGGAGTCCCCGATCGGCAACGGCCCGTTCCAGATGGACGGGAAGTGGGAGCACAACCAGCAGATCAAGATCAAGCGCTTCGAGAACTTCCCGGAGTCGGCCGGAAAGGCCAAGCTGGATTCCGTCACCTTCAAGATTTACGACAAGCTGGAGACGGCCTACAACGATCTGCGGGCCAACAACATCCAGATCACCAACAAGCTCCCGATCTCGGCCATGGGCACGGTCAAGAACGAGTTCGGCGACCGGTACATCTACAAGCCGGAGTCGGGCGTCGGCTTCATCGGCTTCCCGATCGCCACCAACCCGGCCGCCTACGGCAAGCCGGAGATCCGCAAGGCGATCTCGATGGCGATCGACCGCGAGGCGATCACCAAGACCATCTTCTCGGGCACCCGCGTCCCGGCCGACGACTTCATCAGCCCGATCGTCCCGGGCTACCGCAAGGGCGCCATGGGCGACGCGGCGAAGTACGACCCGGCCAAGGCCAAGCAGCTCTTCGACACGGCCGGCGGCGTCCCGAACAACACCATCGACCTGGGCTACAACGCCGACGGCGGCCACAAGGAGTGGATCGAGGCGGTCGGCAACCAGCTGAAGAAGAACCTCGGCGTCGAGGTCACCTTCAAGCCCTTCGAGAAGTTCGGCAAGATCCTGGACTCGCTGGGCGACAAGCAGTTCTCCGGCGCGTTCCGGATGGCCTGGCAGATGGACTACCCGTCGATGGAGAACTACCTGCGGCCGATCTTCTCCAAGGTCGCGATCGAGAACGGCTCCAACTACGGCGGCTACGTCAACGAGCAGTTCGAGTCCGTGCTCGCCCAGGCGGACCAGGCGAAGAGCCTGGAGGAGGGCCAGAAGCTGTACCAGCAGGCCGACGACATCCTGATCCAGGACCTGCCGTACATCCCGGTCTACACCTACATGACCTCCGCCGCCTACACCAAGACCGTCAAGAACGTGGTCGTGGACGCCCAGAACCGCATCGACCTGGCCAACGTCGAGCTGGCCTGACCGCCGTCCACTCCGACCGGCGCGCCCTGACGGGCGGTGCGGGCAACCCCCGCGCCGCCCGGCTCCGGCGTGCCCCCACCACGAGGAGACCGCATGGGCCGCTATGTGGTCCGCCGGATCATCCAGGCCATACCTGTGATCCTCGGCGCGACATTCCTGATCTACGCACTGGTCTTCCTGCTGCCTGGCGACCCCATCACGGCACTGGCAGGTGAGAAGCGGCAGGACCCCGCCGTCGTCGCGGTCCTCCGGGACCAGTACCACCTGGACGACCCGTTCTTCATCCAGTACTGGGACTACCTGACCGGCCTGTTCAAGGGCGACTTCGGCGAGGACTACCGGGGCAACCAGGTCGTCGACGTCATGCAGCGGGCCTTCCCGTACACCATCAACCTGGCGCTCACCGCGCTGGCCATCGAGATGGTGGTGGGTGTCACCGCCGGCGTGGTCGCCGCCCTGCGGCGCGGCAGGTTCATCGACAACGTGGTGCTGATCTCGACCCTGATGGTCATCTCGATCCCGGTCTTCGTGATCGGCTTCGTGCTCCAACTGCTCCTCGGGGTGAAGCTCAACACCGACTACGGCATCGACTTCTTCCCGGTCTCCTTCAACGAGGAGGCCGGCTTCCGCTCCTACCTGCTGCCCGGCTACGTGCTGGCCTCGACCTCGCTGGCGTACGTGGCCCGCCTCACCCGGACCAGCCTGATCGAGGTCATGCGGGCGGACTACGTCCGGACCGCGGTCGCCAAGGGCCTCAGCCCGCTGCGGGTGGTGGTCCGGCACGGGCTGCGCAACGCGCTGATCCCGATCGTCACCTTCCTGGGCATGGACCTCGGCGGCCTGATGGGCGGCGCGGTGATCACCGAGGGCATCTTCAACATCCCCGGTGTCGGACACCAGCTCTTCCAGTCCGTCTACCTGCGGGAACGCACCATCGTCGTGGGCATCGTGAGCGCCCTGGTGATGGTCTACCTGTTCGCCAACCTGGTGGTCGACCTGCTGTACGCCGTCCTGGACCCGAGGATCCGCTATGAGTGAGCCGACGAAGAGCGAGAACGCGAGCGCGGCGATCCCCGGGCAGCGCGGCCGCGGCAAGGGCGACAAGGGCGGCAAGGGCGGCGAGCGGGTCGCCAGCCTGTGGAGCGACGCCTGGGCGGACCTGCGCCGCAACCCGCTGTTCCTGATCGGCGGGTTCCTGGTGGTCTTCATGGTGGTGCTCGCGGTCGCCCCGGGGCTGTTCACCGAGGCGGACCCGCGGGCCGGCGGCTTCTGCAACCTGGCCGACTCGCTGAAGCGGCCGAGCGGCGCCCACTGGTTCGGCTTCGACGTCCAGGGCTGCGACATCTACACCCGCACCATCTGGGGCGCCCGGAACTCGATCATCGTCGGCATGGTGACCACCACCCTGGTGGTCCTGGTCGGCGGTGTCCTGGGCCTGTGGGCCGGCTGGATCGGCGGCCTCGGCGACAGCGTGCTCTCCCGGGTCACCGAGATCTTCTTCGCGATCCCGCTGCTGCTCGGCGGCATGCTCATCATGTCGACCTGGGGCAAGGGCAACGCCTGGACGGTCTCCGCGGTGATGGCCGTGCTCGGCTGGCCGCAGATCTACCGGCTGATGCGCTCCGCGGTGCTGGCCAACAAGCACAACGACTACGTGGTGGCGGCCCGCGCGCTGGGCGCCGGGACCGGGCGGATCGTCAGCCGGCACATCCTGCCGAACGCCGTCGCCCCGGTGATCGTGGTCTCCACCATCAACCTGGGCGTCTACATCGGCGCCGAGGCCGCGCTGTCCTACCTGGGCATCGGCATCCAGTCCCCGGCGATCTCCTGGGGCCTGATGATCAGTGACGCCCAGTCCCGCTTCCTGAACGCCCCGCACGTCCTGCTCTTCCCGGCCGCCGTGCTGAGCATCACCGTGCTGGCGTTCATCATGCTCGGCGACGCGGTGCGCGACGCCCTCGACCCGAAGCTGCGCTGAGGAGGGCCGCGGACCATGACTGACATGACCGAACCGGCGAAGGACGGCGCGGGCCGGGACGCGGTGGAGGTGCTGGGCGCGCGCCGGGAGAGCCTGGTGCCCGGCACCCCGCTGCTGGAGGTCGACGACCTGCACATCGAGTTCCACACCCGGGACGGCGTCGCCAAGGCCGTCAACGGGGTGAGCTACTCGGTGTCGGCGGGGGAGACGCTGGCGGTGCTCGGCGAGTCCGGCTCCGGCAAGTCGGTGACCGCGCAGGCGATCATGGGCATCCTCGACATGCCCCCGGGGCGGATCACCGCGGGCTCGATCCGGTTCCGCGGCGAGGACCTGCTCACCATGACCCCCAAGGCCCGGCGGGCGGTGCGCGGCCGGAAGATCGCGATGATCTTCCAGGACGCGCTCTCCTCGCTCAACCCGGTGCTCAGCGTCGGCTACCAGCTCGGCGAGATGTTCCGGGTGCACCAGGGGGCGAGCCGCAAGGAGGCCAAGGAGAAGGCCGTCGAGCTGATGGAGCGGGTGCGCATCCCCGCTGCCAGGCAGCGGGTGAACGACTATCCGCACCAGTTCTCCGGCGGTATGCGCCAGCGCATCATGATCGCCATGGCGCTGGCGCTGGAGCCGGACCTGATCATCGCGGACGAGCCGACCACCGCGCTGGACGTCACCGTGCAGGCCCAGGTGATGGACCTGCTGGCCGAGCTCCAGGCCGAGTTCAACATGGGGCTGATCCTGATCACCCACGACCTGGGCGTGGTCGCGGACGTCGCGGACAAGATCGCGGTGATGTACGCGGGCCGGATCGTGGAGACGGCCCCGGTGCACGACCTCTACGCGCGCCCGGCCCACCCGTACACCAAGGGCCTGCTCAACTCGATCCCGCGGCTGGACCAGAAGGGCCAGAACCTCTACGCCATCCAGGGCCTGCCGCCGAGCCTGCTGCGGATCCCGGACGGCTGCGCCTTCAACCCGCGCTGCGACCGGGCCCAGGACGTCTGCCGCACCGAACTCCCGCGCCTGGTGTCGGTGCTGGACGCCGAGGGGGCCGACCTGCCGGGCCGCCGGAGCGCCTGCCACTTCTGGAAGGAGACCCTCCATGGCTGAGCCCATCCTGGAGGTGAGGGAGCTGGTCAAGCACTACCCGCTGACCCAGGGGATCCTGTTCAAGAAGCAGGTCGGCGCCGTCCGGGCGGTGGACGGCGTCTCCTTCGGCCTGGCCAAGGGGGAGACGCTGGGCATCGTCGGCGAGTCCGGCTGCGGCAAGTCGACGCTGGCCAAGGTGCTGATGAACCTGGAGCGGGCGACCGCGGGCCAGGTGCTGTTCAAGGGCGAGGACATCACCCGGCTCTCCGGGTCGGCGCTGAAGGCGGTGCGGCGCAACATCCAGATGGTGTTCCAGGACCCGTACACCTCGCTCAACCCGCGGATGACGGTCGGCGACATCATCGGCGAGCCCTTCGAGATCCACCCCGAGGTGGCGCCGAAGGGCGACCGCCGCAAGGCCGTCCAGGACCTGCTGGACGTCGTCGGCCTGAACCCCGAGTACATCAACCGGTACCCGCACCAGTTCTCCGGCGGCCAGCGCCAGCGCATCGGCATCGCCCGCGGCCTCGCGCTCAAGCCGGAGGTCATCATCTGCGACGAGCCGGTCTCCGCGCTCGACGTGTCCGTCCAGGCCCAGGTGATCAACCTGCTGGAGCAGCTCCAGAACGACTTCCAGCTCTCCTACATGTTCATCGCGCACGACCTCTCGATCGTCCGGCACATCTCCGACCGGGTCGGCGTGATGTACCTCGGCAAGCTGGTCGAGATCGGGACGGAGGAGGAGATCTACTCCCACCCGACCCACCCGTACACCCAGGCACTGCTCTCCGCCGTCCCGGTGCCCGACCCGACCGGGCGCGAGCAGCGCGAGCGGATCCTGCTCAGCGGCGACATCCCCTCGCCGGCCAACCCGCCGTCCGGCTGCCGCTTCCGCACCCGGTGCTGGAAGGCGGAGGAGCGCTGCGCGGCGGAGGTCCCGCTGCTCGCGGTGCCCGAGGTGCTGAGCGGTCCGGCCGCGCACGAGTCGGCCTGCCACTTCGCGGAGGTGCGGGACGTGATCGGCTCGGGCTGAGCCGGAGGCGTGTGCGAGGGGCCCCGGAGTCGCGTGGACTCCGGGGCCCCGGCCGTGCGCCGCGCCCGGCGGGACGTCACTTCAGGTAGCCGACGTTCTCCCAGATGATGTCGGACAGGCCCTGGGCGCCGATGTTGGCGAGGTCGGCGCGGGCGCCGAACAGCTGCGGGCGCTGGTAGAGCGGCAGCATGCCGGCCACCTTCCACAGCTCGCCGTCGGCCTGGTTGAGGGCCTCGAAGGTGCCCGCCGCGTCGGTCGCGGAGGCCGCCCGGTCGAACGCGGCGTCGACCGCCGGGCTGCCGGCCTGGGAGTGGTTGGTGCCGCCGTTGGTGGCGAAGTTGGTCCGGTTGCCGCTGGCCGGGAACGGGGTGCCGAGCAGCGAGAAGGCGGTCAGGTCGAAGTCCCGCCGGTTGACGTACTTGTCGAAGAACTCGTTGGGGCTGGCGGTGACGGTGGTGACCTTGACCCCGACGTCCTTGAGCATGCCGGTGGCGACGGCGGCCTCGTTCTGGGCCTGGGTGACGCCGGCCGGGATGACCATCCGCAGGTTGAGCTCCCTGCCGTCCTTCCGGCGGACGTCGCCGTCGAGCTTCCAGCCGGCCGCGTCGAGCTTGCGGGCGGCCTCGGCCGGGTCGTAGCGGCTGAGGCCGAGGGAGTTGTCCCGGTAGGCGTTCTGGTTGGCCACCAGCAGGTGGTTGTTGAGGGTGATGGTGGGCCAGTCCAGCCCGGCGAGGTCGGAGCGGGTGATGACGTCCCGGTTGATCGCCTGGAAGATCGCCTGGCGGACGGTCGGGTCGGTGAGGAGGGGGCTGCGGCTGTTCAGCGTGAACTGCCGGAAGTCGGGCCCGCCGGCCCGCCGGACGGCGGCGCCCGGGGTGCTGCGGATCAGCTGGTAGCCGGCCACGTCCGGACCGTTGTTGAACAGGTCGATCTCGCCCTTGTTGAAGGCGGCGGCCATCGTGTTGGGCACCATGGCGTGGAAGACGATCCGCTCCAGCAGCGGCTTGTCGCCCCACCAGGCCGGGTCCGCGACCAGGGTGACGGTCTGCGCCGCCCGGTCCATCCGCTCCACCTTGAACGGGCCCGCGGTGACCGGGATCGCCTCCAGGTAGGCGGTGTTGAACAGCTCCGGGGTGGCGACCTTGGCGGCCGGCAGCAGCGGGGCGTTGGCGGCGCCGTTGAACATCGTCTGCCACTCGGAGTACGGGCGCTCGAAGGTCATCACGGCCTGGTGGTCGTCCTTGCCGCGCTCGACCGAGGAGACCAGTTCGAAACCGGTGCTGCTGGCCGCCCGGAACGCCGGGTCCTTGCCGTTCAGCGCCTTCCAGTTGGCCTCGATGTCGCGCCAGGTGATCGGCGTGCCGTCGGACCAGCGGGCCCTGGGGTTCAGCGTCCAGACCACCACCTGCCGGCCCTCCCGCTGCTCGGCGTGGGCGTCCTGGAGGTAGGCCGGGTTGGGGGTCTGGGTGCCGGCCGCGTCGGAGCGGAAGAAGGTCGGCAGCAGCGGCTTGCTGACGGCGATGGTGGAGGACTCGCCGCCGTCGGTCTGGAGCGGCGACCACTGGGTGGAGTACTGGGGGATCGCCACCCGCAGGGTGCCGCCCTGGCGCAGCTCGGCGCGCTCGTGCGGGTTGATGTCGACGGCGGTGAGCTTGGGGCTCTCGACCGCGCTGGGCAGGGCGCGGGAGCCGGAGTCGGAGCCGCCGGGGGCGCAGGAGCAGAGCGTCAGCGAGAGCGAGACGGCGGTGAGGCCGGCGAGCAGGGCCGTGCGGCGGTACAGGGGGCGGCGGCCCATGGTCGGTTCTCCCGGGACTGATGCGGCGGACGATAGGCGACACATCTTGCTGACCGGGGAGCGGGGTTGTCGAGGGGCGGGTCCGGATCGGGGCCCGCCCCTCGATAACGGTTCGGTCAGACCGGGAACTTGTAGGTGCGCTCCTTGTCGCCGCTCTTGTCCAGCAGGGCGGTGATCTGGTCCGCGACGTCCTGCGGGGTGATCGGGACGAGCTGGCCGTTCTTCTTCGTCTTCACCTTGTCGAAGCCGACGGCGGCCATCTGGCGGCCCAGCGCGTCGAGGTCCCACTTGGGCACGAACTTGCCGCCGGCGTCCGGGACGAGGGTGAGCGCCACGGCGGCGGTCTTCGGTCCGAAGTCGAACTTCTTGGTGCCGGCCGTGATGTGGATCTGGCCGTTCATCACGGACTTGCCGAGGGTGTCCGCCGCGCCCTGGAGGGCCTGTGCGGAGGTCTTCGGCTGGGCGGCGGTCACCGCCAGGGCGACGGGCTGGTCGGGCTTGCCCGCGGCGCGGTCGCGGTAGGCCGCGTCGACCAGGTCGACGGCGGTGGCGGAGTCCACGGTCTGGCCGGCCTTGCCGGGGACGATGACGGTCTCGCCGTTCTCGGCGAACTTGACGTAGCCCTCCTGGAGGCCCTGCCCGGTGCCGCCGGCCAGCGCCTCCAGCGCGGACTTCAGCTTGGCCCGGTCGACCTTGACCTCCGGCGGCACGGCCTTCTCCTCGCCCTTGAGCGACTTGAGGACGTCCATCGGGTTGTAGGAGTGCTGGGCCAGCTTGTCCACGGTGGCCGTGGTGTCGAAGGCGAGCCCGGCGGCGATCGGGTCGAGGTCCATGGTCTGCTCGCCGACCTTCAGCTTGACCGGCTGCTGGCCGGCCTTGCCGACGCTCTCGTCGAGCTGGTGGATGGCCTGGTCGCGGCTGCTGCCGCCGATGTCCGTGCCGAGCACCACGGTGCCCTTGGGGACGTCGGACTGGTTCAGCATCAGCCCGGTGCCGTAGGCGGCGGCGCCGAGGAAGCCGAGCCCGACGACGGCGTAGGTGGCGAGCTTGACCAGCTTCTTGGCGGCGCTGGGCCTGGGCTTGGGGGCCGGCGCGGGCTTGGCGGCGGCGGGGGCCGGCTTCGGGCCGGACGGGCCGTCCGCCGCGGGGGCGGTGGCGGCGGCCGGGGCGGCGGGCGCGCTCTCGGGGTGCGGGACGGCGGTCCGGAACGGGTCGGCGGCGGGCTCGCCCTGGCGGCCGGGGGCGCCGGGGAAGAGGCCTGCGGGGGCCGGGGCGCCGTTCGCGGCGGCGGGCGGGCGCTGGGCGGCGAACGGGTCGGCACCGGCCGGGGCGCCCGGGAAGAGGCCGGGCTGCGGGGCGCCGCCCGGTGCGGCGGGGTCGGCGGGCGCACCGGGTATGGGCGCGGCCGGCAGGTCGTCGCGGATCGGGGCGAAGCCGTCGACCGAGGTGTCCTCGGGGTTCGGTGCGCCGGGCCCGACGGGGGCCGGGGGCTGCTGGACGGCGAACGGGTCGGCGGGCGCGAACGGGTCGGCCGGGGCCGGCGGGGCGAACGCCTCGACGGGGGAGTCGGCGTAGACGCCGGCCTCGTCGGCGGGCGGTTCTGGCGCCGCGCCGAACGGGGAGGCGGGCGCGCCGGTCGGGTGCGGGGCGGGGGCCTGGGCGGGCACCGGGCGGCCGTTGGCGCGGGCCGCGGCG
>NZ_JBHVER010000265.1:0-9634 GCF_042802195.1 Kitasatospora sp. NPDC057500
CCGGGCGCCTCCGGCGTTTTCCGGACCGGCCTCGCGCGACATTCCGGAATTTCGAACTGGCGTTTCCGGCGAGAACTTTTCAGCTAATTACAATGCCATTCCCAAATTGACCTCGGATGCTTTTCCGGGTGAGATGGAAATTCTCGCCGAGAAAGGTCCGTGGAAATGGCTGTCCTCACCCGGTTCGTCCTCCCGCACGCCGCGCCCCGCTTCGGCGACCCCCGCTTCGGCGCCCCGCTGCCGAGCGAGGAGGAGAACGCCGCCTTCGGACTGCTGCGCGCCCGCTGGAGCGGCCGCGGCCTCGAACTCACCGGCTTCGCCCGCCCGGACGACCGGCCCACCGCGCACCCCGGCTCCGCCTGGACCTGGCTCACCCTGCGCCGCGGCGACCACGACGAGCCCGTCCACGTCCCCACCCGGCCCCGCCGGTTCCCGGAGATCACCGACGACAGCGCCCAGCCCGAGCACAACCACGACTGGGCCGGCTTCACCGCCCTCGTCGAACCGCGCCGGCTGCGCGCCGCCGACGGCTGGCTGCTCGGCGACTGGAGCGTCGAGGCCACCCTGTTCACCATCGGCCGCCCCACCCGGCTGCGCCGCCAGTACGGCGGCCTCGCCCCCTACTGGTGCGGCTCCGGCGAGTACCCGCCCGCCCGCTGGGTGGACCACGACGTCCGCCTCCAGCCCCAGTTCACCGACGGCCGGCTCGTCCTGCGGCTCGAACGCCCGGCCCTCCGCCTCGACCGGGCCGTTCCCGCCCCCGACGGGATCGGCCTGCACCTCACCAGCGCCGACCCCGGCCAGGCCCGCACCGTGCTGCGGCTGCGCCACCGCGAGAGCGGCGCCGTCCTCACCGAGCCCGCGGTCCGCACCGGACGGACCGTCACCGCCCACCTGCCGTACGCGCTGTTCACCGCCGAGGGCCGCGGCACCGGCGAACTGGAGCACTGGGACGCCGACCTGGTCGACCCGGACGGCGCCGTCGATCCGCTCGTCCTGGACGAGCGCACCGGGCCGGTCGCCGGCCAGCACCCGCTGCCCGGCGCCGAGGACCGGGTGCTGCACCTCAAGCACCTCGCCGACGGCCGGCTCCAGCTGTGCGTGCGGCCCGCCGCCGGCTGGGTCGAACGGTTCGCCGCCCGGGCCGGCGGCTTCGAGCTCACCGGCCGCTGCCCCGCCCCCGGCCCGCTCGAACTGGTGCTGCGGCACAGCGGCAGCGGCACCGAGGTCCGCCACCCGGTGGAACTCGGCCCCGACGCGCGGTTCACCGTCCGGCTGCCCGTCACCCGCACCGGCTCCGACGGCACCGCGCTGCCGCTGCGCAAGGGCCTCTGGGAGGCCGCGCTGCAGCCCGTCGACGGCTCCGGCCCGGCCCGCCCGCTGACCGCCCCGGCCGCCGTCCTGGCCGCGCTGCCCGCCGCCGCCCAGGCCGGCGGCAAGCGGATCGTGCTGGAGCGCCGCTGGCACGACACCCTGCTGCTGGACTCCACGCCCGTCCTCAGCGCCACCGAGCGCAGCGCCTGGACCCAGGCCCGCCAGCGCACCGCCGGCTACCCCGCCGCCCGCCGCGAGCCGCTGCGCGAGGCCGTGCTGTACGACGTCTTCGGCGGCCGCGGCTACGCCGACTCACCGCGCGCCGTGCACACCGAACTCGCCCGCCGCGGCGCCCCGTTGGAGCACCTGTGGGTGGTCGACGACGCCCAGGCCGAGCTGCCCGCCGGGGTCCGCGCGGTCCGGGTCTGGAGCCCCGAGTGGTACCGGGCACTGGCCACCAGCCGCTACCTCGTCGGCAACACCCACTTCCCGGACTTCCTGCGGCGCCGCCCCGGCCAGGTCGTCGTCCAGACCTGGCACGGCGCCCTGCTCAAGCGGATCGCCCACGACGTCGACAACGCCTGGCTCGCCGACCAGGGCTACCTCGCCGCGCTCGACCGGGAGACCCCGCACTGGAGCCTGCTGGTCTCCCCCAGCCCGTTCGCCACCCCGATCCTGCGCCGGGCGTTCCGCTACGGCGGCGAGATCCTGGAGTCCGGCTACCCGCGCAACGACGCGCTGGCCCGCCCCGACGGGCGGCGGGCGTCCGCCGTCCGCCACCGGCTCGGCATCCCCGAGGGCCGGCGGGTGGTGCTCTACGCGCCGACCTGGCGGGAGGACCGGCCGCGCCCCGACGGCGACGGCTTCCGGCTCGACCTGCGGCTCGACCTCGACCGGGCCCGGAAGGCCCTCGGCGACGACCACGTCCTGCTGCTGCGCCCGCACGCGCACGTCCGCGAGCCGCTGACCGGCACCGGGGACGGCTTCGCCGTCGACTGCGCCGACTACCCGGACGTGCAGGAGCTGCTGCTGATCACCGACGTCCTGGTGACCGACTACTCGTCGATCGTGTTCGACTTCGCCGTCACCGGCCGCCCGGTGCTGTTCTTCACCTACGACCTGGCGCACTACCGGGACAGCCTGCGCGGCTTCGCCTTCGACTTCGAGGCGCAGGCCCCCGGCCCGCTGCTCGACGACTCGGCGGCGCTGGTCGAGGCACTGCGCGAACTCGCCGACGCCGGGGGCGCCGTACCCGCCGGGTACGCCGAGCGCTACCGGCGCTTCCAGGAGGTGCACTGCGCGCTGGACGACGGCGGCGCCGCCCGGCGGGTGGTCGACCGGATGCTGGAGCTCGGCGGGCGGGCCGGGCGCGCCGGTCAGGAGAAGCCGTAGCTCCGCCAGGGCCGCCAGACCTCGTCCGCGTCGAACCGGGAGAGGCCGAACCCGGGCACCGGGAAGACCGCGTGGAAGGAGCGGGCCTGCTCGTGGGCCTGGTCCAGCACGTCGTCCGCGAGCCCGTGCGCCACCGTCACATGCGGGTGGTAGGGGAAGGCCAGCTCCCGGGCCAGCGGGCCGGAGCGGATGTCCGCCTCCAGCAGCCGGCACTCGCGCTCGCCCTCCTCGACCCGGACGAACACCACCGGGGAGACCGGGCGGAAGCTGCCGCTGCCGCGCAGCACCATCCGGAACGGCCGGTGCGCGGCGGCCACCGCCGCCAGGTGCTCCTCGATCTTCGGCAGCATCTCGGCCGGCACCTCGGTGGGCGGCAGCAGCGTGACGTGCGTGGGTATCGACCGGGCCAGCGGATCGCCGTGCCCGGCCCGCGCGTCCTGGATCGCCGCGCCGTACGGATCCGGGACGCTGACGGACACGCCGATGGTGAGGGCCTCCGGGAGACCCTCACCACCGGGCAGGCTCGTCAGCGGAGTCACCGCTTGGCGGCCGGGAGGAAGCCGATCCGGTCGTACACCGTGGCCAGCGTCTCGGACGCCACCTCGCGGGCCTTCTCGGCGCCCAGCGCGAGGACGCGGTCCAGCTCGGCCGGGTCGTCCAGGAAGACCCTGGTGCGCTCCTGGAAGGGCGTCACCCACTCGCTGAACAGGTCGGCCAGCTCGGTCTTCAGGGCCCCGTACATCTTGCCCTCGAAGTGCGCGACCAACTGCTCGATCGACTGCCCGCTCAGGGCGGAGTGGATCCGCAGCAGGTTGGAGACGCCGGCCTTCTCCTGCTCGTCGTAGGAGACCACGGTGCCGGTGTCGGTGACGGCGCTCCTGAACTTCTTGGCGCTGGCCTTCGGCTCGTCCAGCAGGCTGACCAGGCCCTTGGCGGAGGACGCCGACTTGCTCATCTTGATGGCCGGGTCCTGGAGGTCCTGGATCTTGGCCGTCTCCTTGAGGATGTACGGCCTGGGGACCGTGAAGGTCGGGCTGTAGCGGGTGTTGAAGCGCTCCGCGAGGTCGCGGGTGAGCTCCACGTGCTGGCGCTGGTCCTCGCCGACCGGGACGGCGTCCGCCTGGTACAGCAGGATGTCGGCGACCTGGAGGATCGGGTAGGTGAACAGGCCCACCGAGGTGCCGGCGGCGCCCTGCTTGGCCGACTTGTCCTTGAACTGGGTCATCCGGGACGCCTCGCCGAAGCCGGTGATGCAGTTCATCACCCAGCCGAGCTGCGCGTGCTCGGGCACGTGCGACTGGACGAACAGGGTGCAGTGCTCCGGCTCCAGGCCCGCACCGAGCAGCTGGGCGGCGGAGATCCGGGTGTTCTGGCGCAGCGTCGCCGGGTCCTGCTCGACGGTGATCGCGTGCAGGTCGACGACCATGTAGAAGGCGTCGTTCTCCTTCTGCAGGTCGACCCACTGGCGCACCGCGCCCAGGTAGTTGCCGAGGTGGAACGACCCCGAGGTGGGCTGGATCCCGGAGAGCACCCGGGGACGGTCCTTGACCGGACCAGTGACCGCTGCGTTGACCATGCGGGCCATTGTTCCAGTTCCACCGACCGGTCAGGAAACCTCCGGCCCCGGCGGTCGCGCCAGTGTGACCGCACTCACCCCGACCCGGGCGATCCGCCGGCCCTCCAGCTTGGCCACCGTCAGCAGCACCTCCTCGCCCGGGCCGGCCGGGATCCGCACCAGGTCGCCGTCGGCGGGCAGCCTGCCGAGCGCGGCCACCAGGCAGCCGGCCACCGTCTCGTACGGGCCCTCGGGGAGGCTGACGCCGGTCTCCTCGGCGAAGTCCGCCAGGTTGAGCAGGCCGTCGAGTTCCACGCCGCCGCCGGCCAGCCGCCGGGTGGGGGCGGGCTCGGGCGTGTCGTACTCGTCGCGGATCTCGCCGATCACCTCCTCGACGAGGTCCTCCAGGGTGACGATGCCGGCGGTGCCGCCGTACTCGTCGACCACGATCGCCAGGTGGTGGCCCTCCCGGCGCATCTCGCCCATCGCCTCCAGCACCCGCTTGGTGCCGGGCAGCAGCTTGACCGGGCGGGCGAGGTCGCGGACCTTGGCGGCCCGTTCGCCGCGCGCGCCGTACAGGTCGCGGACGTGCACGAAGCCGGTCACCGCGTCGTAGCTGCCCTCGATCACGGGGTAGCGGGAGTGCGGCGAGGAGTCCGCCTGGGCGCGGACCTCGTTGAGCGGGCGCTCGGCGTCCAGGAAGGTCACCTCGGTGCGCGGGACCATCACCTCGCGCAGCTGGCGCTCCCCGGCGGCGAACACGTCGGCGATCAACGTCCGTTCGTCGCTGCCGAGTTCGGTGCTGGCGGCGACCAGGCCGCGGAGTTCCTCGGAGCTCATCGAGCCGCGCCCGGCGGCGGGGTCGCCGCCGAGCAGCCGGACCATCAGATCGGTGGAGCGGCCGAGCAGCCAGATCGCCGGACGCAGCACCACCGACATGACGTCGACCACCGGCGCGGCCAGCACCGCGATGGCGTCGGCCCGCTGGAGGCCGATCCGCTTGGGGGTGAGCTCGCCGAGCACCAGCGAGGCGTAGCTGATCACCAGGGTGAGGCCGACCAGGGCGGTGGCGTCGGCCACGCCCTCGGAGAGGCCGGCCCGGACGAACAGCGGGGCGACCTTGTCGGCCAGCGTGTCGGCGCCGAAGGCGGCGGAGAGGAAGCCCATGCAGGTGACGCCGACCTGGACGGCCGCCAGGAAGCGGTTGGGGTCCGCCGCGAGGTGCGCGGCCCGGGCGGCCCGCCGGGTGCCGCGCGCCTCCAGCGTCCGGATCTGGCCCTCGCGCAGCGAGATCAGCGAGATCTCGGCGACGTTGAACAGCCCGCCCAGGACGATGAAGACGAGGACGAGCGCGGCGTCCTCGAGGGTTTCGTTCACAGCGGGTCAGTGTAGGGCGACGGCCCGCCGTCCCCGGGGAGGGACGACGGGCCGTCGGTGGGGTGCTGCGGGTCGGGCTCAGATGAGGCCGAGCTCCTGGACCGCGTCGCGCTCCTCGGTCAGCTCCTTGACCGAGGCGTCGATGCGGCCGCGCGAGAAGTCGGAGATCTCCAGGCCCTGGACGATCTCGAACGAGCCGTCCTTGGTGGTGACCGGGAAGGAGGAGATCAGGCCGGCCGGGACGCCGTAGGAGCCGTCGGAGACGACGCCCATGGAGGTCCAGTCGCCCTCGGCGGTGCCGTTGACCCAGGTGTACACGTGGTCGATGGCGGCGTTGGCGGCCGAGGCGGCCGAGGAGGCGCCGCGGGCGTCGATGATGGCCGCGCCGCGCTTGGCGACGGTCGGGATGAAGTCGTTCTCCAGCCAGGCCTGGTCGCTGCCGACGGCCTCGAAGGCCGGCTTGCCGGCGACCTCGGCCTGGAAGATGTCCGGGTACTGGGTGGCGGAGTGGTTGCCCCAGATGGTGACGCGCTTGATGTCGGAGACCAGGGCGCCGGTCTTGGCGGAGAGCTGGCCGAGGGCGCGGTTGTGGTCCAGGCGGGTCATCGCGGTGAAGCGCTCGGCCGGCACGTCCGGGGCGTTGCGCTGGGCGATCAGGGCGTTGGTGTTGGCCGGGTTGCCGACGACCAGGACCTTGATGTCGTCCGCGGCGTGGTCGTTGATGGCCTTGCCCTGCGGGCCGAAGATGCCGCCGTTGGCCTGCAGCAGGTCACCGCGCTCCATGCCCGCGGTGCGCGGACGGGCGCCGACCAGCAGCGCGACGTTGGCGCCGTCGAAGGCCACGTTCGGCTGGTCGGTGATGGTGATGTCGCGCAGCAGCGGGAACGCGCAGTCGACGAGCTCCATGGCGGTGCCCTCGGCGGCCTTGAGGCCCTGCGGGATCTCCAGGAGGCGCAGGTTCACCGGGACGTCGGCGCCGAGCAGGTGGCCCGAGGCGATGCGGAAGAGCAGCGCGTAGCCGATCTGGCCGGCGGCTCCGGTGATGGTGACGTTGACGGGGGTGCGGGTCATTTCTACCTTCTCCAGCAAATCGCCAGGTGCCCCAGGCACGTCGGCGCGCTGGAGCCGAGGACGGTCTCTCGACATCGAGAGAACCGGCGTCAGGGTATCGCAAAGGGAAGCGTAACCCTCGGGCGAGGTCGTGACTGGTTGGTCACAGACGATGACGGCCCCCGCCCGGGACGCGGGCGGGGGCCGTTCGGCGACCTGCGGGGACTACCGGCGCGGGCGGCCGATCAGCTGGCCGATGTTGTCCAGCACCGAGAACTCCAGCCACGGGTTGGGCTGGGCCATCAGGGTCAGCAGCACGATCGCCACGCCCAGGAAGGTCAGCACGATGACGTCGGTGAAGCGGCTGCGCACGGCCAGCATGCCGACCTCCGGCAGCAGCAGCCGCAGCAGCGCACCGAGCAGCACCCCGCCGCCGACGATCAGCAGCCCGTACTTGAAGCCGTCCTGGAAGTCGGCGAACCAGGTGACCGCGAGACCTGCGCCGACCACCAGCAGGACCACCGTTATCGGCCACTGCCGGACCGGCAGCGCGTGGTCGCGCCCGAGCGCGGCCGACGAGCCCTCGGGCGGCAGGGTGCCGGTGGTCTTGACCGGCCTGCGCCGGGTCCGCCGCGGTTCGGGCATGGCTTCCCGTCCTTCGGGATCGTCGTCGAGCGGGGGTGGGGTCGGGTGCCCGGTCAGATGCCGGCGCGGCGCTCGGCCGCCACCACGATGTTGTTCAGCAGCATGGCGCGGGTCATCGGGCCGACGCCGCCGGGGTTCGGGGAGATCCAGCCGGCCACCTCGGCCACGCCCGGGTGGACGTCGCCGACGATCTTGCCCTCGCTGCGGCTGACACCGACGTCGAGCACGGCCGCGCCCGGCTTGACGTCCTCCGGCTTGACCAGGTGCGGGACGCCGGCGGCGGCCACGATGATGTCGGCCTGGCGCAGGTGGTGGGCGAGGTCACGGGTGCCGGTGTGGCAGAGGGTGACGGTGGAGTTCTCGCTGCGGCGGGTGAGCAGCAGGCCGATCGAGCGGCCGACGGTGACGCCGCGGCCGACCACGACCACCTCGGCGCCGTCGAGCGGCACGTCGTGGCGGCGCAGCAGCTCGACGATGCCGAGCGGGGTGCAGGGCAGCGGGCCCTCGATGCCCAGCGCGAGGCGGCCGAGCGAGGTCGGGTGCAGGCCGTCCGCGTCCTTGTCCGGGTCCATCAGCTCCAGGACCGGGTTCTGGTCGAGGCCCTTGGGCAGCGGCAGCTGGACGATGTAGCCGGTGCAGGTCGGGTCGGCGTTGAGTTCGCGGACGACGTTCTCGACGTCCTCCTGGGTGGCGGTGGCGGGCAGCTCGCGCTGGATCGAGGCGATGCCGATCTCGGCGCAGTCCCGGTGCTTGCCGTTGACGTACCAGCGGCTGCCCGGGTCGTCGCCGACCAGGACGGTGCCGAGGCCGGGCACGACGCCCTTCGCCTGGAGGGCCGCCACCCGGGCGGCGAGTTCGGACTTGATCGCGGCCGCGGTGGCCTTGCCATCGAGAATCTGGGCAGTCATGACCCCATTCTCCCGGATCGGGGGCGTCGTCCGCGCCACCGGTCCCCGGGCCGGGAGGGGCCCGCGGCGGGACGGTGTCGGGGTGGCGTCGGCGCGGCGTCGGCGCGGCGTCGGGGGGTGGACGAACGAGTACGGAGCGTCCGGGTCGTATTGCGGTTGCGCCACAGTCCGGTCCGACGCGCGGGCGCGGCTGGACAGGGCGCCGCCGGGCGTTCGACGATAAGCGCGCATTCCCCGCCGCATCCGGCCCGGTGACGGGCCGACGGACGAACCCGGCGGGGCGTACCCGGGGGAAGAACGAAGTGAGCCGACCAGACCGCACCGCGCCGACCACCGACCGCCGACGCGGCGCGTTCCGTGCCGACGGACCGTCCCGGCTCCCGTTCACCCGCTTCCCACGGCCCTGAGCGGGGGCGCACACCCGGCCGTGCACGCCCCCGGTGTCAGTGCGCTCCGCTAACGTCCCGTCCGACCGGCCGCCCGATCCGCCGGTCCGTTCCGGGTCCTCTGTCCCGTCCCCACTTGTCCCCATCTGCCCGGAGGCACCGATGAGCTACCCGCCCGACCCGAACAACCCGTACGACAAGTCCCAGCAGCCCCAGCAGCCGCCGCAGCAGGCGTACGGCTACCCGCAGCAGGCCCCGCCGGCCGCCGGCTACGGCTACCCCCAGCAGCCGCCCGCGGCTCCCGGGTACGGCTACCCGCAGCAGCAGCCGCCGGCGTACGGCGTGCCGCCGCAGCAGCAGGCTGCGTACGGGTACCAGCCGATGCCGGGCACCATCCAGGCGAACAACGGCTACATCAACATCGCCCACCTGGGCACGGTGAAGATCGCCTCCATGGGCCAGCGCTTCCTGGCCCGGCTGATCGACGGCCTGGCCGTCGGCGCGGTCATCGCCCTGGTCATGGCGCTCGGCCTGGCCGGCACGCTCGGCCTCGTCAAGGAGGCCGACGACTGCTCCCAGTACTCCTACGGGACCATCAGCTACAACGACTGCATCCAGCAGCAGACCGACGCCGCGGCCGGCATCGTCGCCACCATGATGATCATGGTCGGCGTGCTGGCGGTGTTCAACCTGCTCTACGAGTGGCTGATGGTCGCCTTCGTCGGCGCCACCCTGGGCAAGATGGCCATGGGCCTGCGCGTGGTCAAGGAGAGCAACGGCCAGACCCCGGGCCTGGGCGGCGGCTTCATCCGCTTCATCATCCCGATCGTCGGCGCCTTCCTCTGCTACATCGGGGCGCTGCTGGTCTACCTGTCGCCGTTCTTCGACAACTCCGGGAAGCTGCAGGGCTGGCACGACCGTGCCGCCGGCACCCTGGTGATCAAGAAGTAACGCGGCACGGCGGAAACGACGGAGCGGCCCGGCCCCCTCGGTGGAGGGAGCCGGGC
>NZ_JBHVER010000266.1:0-9498 GCF_042802195.1 Kitasatospora sp. NPDC057500
GCCGGTCCGCGTCCGGGCAACAACCCGTTCACCTCGGGCAGTGCCACCGGCATGGCCCGCCCCGGTGACCGCCGTCCCGGCGCGCCGGGTGCGCGTCCGGGTGCTCCGGCCGGCCAGGGCGGCGACCGTCCCCGTCCGGGTGGCGACCGTCCGCGTCCGGGTGGCCAGGGTGCCCCCGGCGCCGGTGCCCCCCGTCCCGGTGGCGACCGTCCGCGTCCGGGTGGCCAGGGTGCCCCCGGCGCCGGTGCCCCCCGTCCCGGTGGCGCCCCGCGTCCCGGTGGCGCGCCGCGTCCGGCCGCTCCGGGTGCCCCGGGTGCCGGTGCTCCGCGTCCCGACGGCATGCCGCGTCCGGCCGGCCCGCGTCCGACCCCGTCGGGCATGCCGCGTCCGAACCCGGGCATGATGCCGCAGCGTCCGGCCGGTCCGGGCCCGCGTCCCGGCCCGGGTGGCCGTGGTCCGGGTGGCCCCGGCGGCCGTCCGGGTGCTCCGGGCGGTGCCCGTCCCGGCTTCCAGGGCCGTCCGGCCGGTCCGGGCTCGCGTCCGGCCGGTGGCGGTGGCTTCGGCGGTCCGCGTCCGGGTGGCGGTGCTCCCGGCGGTGGCGGTGGCTTCGGTCCCCGTCCCGGCGGCTTCGGCGGCCGTCCCGGTGGCCCGGGTGCCCGTGGTGGCACGCAGGGTGCCTTCGGCCGTGGCCCCGGTGGCCGTCCGGCCCGTGGCCGCAAGTCGAAGCGGGCGAAGCGCCAGGAGTACGAGGCCATGCAGGCCCCGTCCGTCGGCGGTGTGATGCTGCCTCGCGGCAACGGCCAGACCGTTCGCCTGTCGAGCGGCGCCTCGCTGATGGACTTCGCGGAGAAGATCAACGCCAACCCGGCCGCGCTCGTCTCCGTCATGTTCAACCTCGGTGAGATGGTCACCGCGACGCAGTCGGTCTCCGACGCGACGCTGCAGCTGCTGGCCGACGAGATGGGCTTCCAGCTCGAGATCGTCAGCCGGGACGACGAGGACCGCGAGCTGCTGGAGTCGTTCGACATCGACTTCGGCGCCGACGAGGGCGACGAGGACCAGCTGGCCCCGCGCCCGCCGGTCGTCACCGTCATGGGTCACGTCGACCACGGTAAGACCCGACTGCTGGACGCGATCCGCAAGTCCAACGTGGTGGCCGGCGAGGCCGGTGGCATCACCCAGCACATCGGTGCCTACCAGGTGGCCACGATGGTGAACGGCGAAGAGCGCCCGATCACCTTCCTCGACACCCCGGGTCACGAGGCGTTCTCCGCCATGCGTGCCCGTGGTGCCAAGTCCACCGACATCGCGATCCTGGTGGTCGCGGCCAACGACGGTGTCA
Organism: Kitasatospora sp. NPDC057500; assembly: GCF_042802195.1. NCBI lineage: Bacteria > Bacillati > Actinomycetota > Actinomycetes > Kitasatosporales > Streptomycetaceae > Kitasatospora > Kitasatospora sp. NPDC057500. The sequence goes on from NZ_JBHVER010000266.1 coordinate 1,343, forward strand.
TGCCGCAGACGGTCGAGGCGCTGAACCACGCCAAGGCCGCGGGTGTGCCGATCGTGGTCGCCGTCAACAAGATCGACGTCGAGGGCGCCGACCCGACCAAGGTCCGCGGCCAGCTGACCGAGTTCGGCCTGGTGGCCGAGGAGTACGGCGGCGACACCATGTTCGTCGACATCTCCGCGCGCCAGGGCCTGAACATCGACCAGCTGCTGGAGGCCGTGGTCCTGACCGCGGACGCCTCGCTCGACCTGCGGGCCAACCCCGACCAGGACGCGCAGGGCATCGCCATCGAGGCCCACCTCGACAAGGGCCGCGGTGCCATGGCGACCGTCCTCGTGCAGCGCGGTACCCTCCGCGTCGGCGACTCGATCGTGGTCGGCGACGCCTACGGCCGCGTCCGCGCGATGCTGGACGAGAACGGCAACAGCCTCGCCGAGGCCGGCCCGTCCCGCCCGGTGCTGCTGCTCGGTCTGACCTCGGTGCCCCGCGCCGGCGACAGCTTCATCGTCGTCGACGAGGACCGCACCGCCCGCCAGATCGCCGAGAAGCGCTCGGCCCGCGACCGCAACGCCGCCTTCGCGCAGCGTCGGGTCCGGGTGTCCCTGGAGGACCTGGACAAGGCCATCGCCGCCGGCTCCATCGAGCAGCTCAACCTCATCATCAAGGGTGACGTCTCCGGTTCGGTGGAGGCCCTTGAGGACGCCCTCGTCAAGCTGGACGTGGGCGAGGAGGTCGAGCTCCGGGTCCTGCACCGCGGTGTGGGTGCCATCACCGAGTCCGACGTGGACCTGGCGATGGGCTCGGACGCCATCATCATCGGCTTCAACGTGCGCGCCGAAGGCCGTGCGCGCGCCGCGGCCGACAAGGAAGGCGTGGACGTCCGGTACTACTCGGTCATCTACCAGGCGATCGAGGAGATCGAGAGCGCGCTCAAGGGCATGCTCAAGCCGGAGTACGAGGAGGTGCGCCTCGGCGCCGCGGAGATCCGCGAGGTCTTCCGCTCCTCCAAGTTCGGCAACATCGCCGGTGTCCTGGTCCGCGACGGCATCATCCGCCGCAACGCCAAGGCCCGCCTGCTGCGCGACGGCAAGGTCGTGGCGGAGAGCCTCACCATCGAGGGTCTGCGCCGCTTCAAGGACGACGCGACCGAGGTCCGCGAGGGCTTCGAGGCCGGTGTGACCCTGGGCTCGTTCAACGACATCAAGGTCGACGACATCATCGAGACCTACGAGATGCGCGAGAAGCCGCGCGCGTAAGCGGGTGGCTGCCGGGGCCGGTCGACGGGTGGAATTTCCGTCGACCGGCCCCGGTCCTGCTGTGTAGGGTCCGGGGAGCGGTCCGGTTCGGGGCCGCTCCCCGAGGCCTCCAGGCCGGCTTGGCCTGTCACACATGTTCGTGGGAACACTCACCTTCGACCTGCTGCTGGGCGACGTCCGGTCGCTCAAGGAGAAACGGTCGATCGTGCGGCCCATCGTGGCCGAACTGCAGCGCAAGTACAGCGTGTGCGCTGCCGAAACCGGGAACCAGGACCTGCACCGCAGGGCCGAGATCGGCCTGGCGGTGGTGTCCGGCGAGGCCGGGTACATCACCGAGGTCCTGGACAGCTGTGAGCGGTTGGTCGCCGGCCGCCCCGAGGTGCAGCTGCTCTCCGCCAGGAGGCGCTACCACAACGACGACGACGAATGAGGACTGTGGAGCCGGTCGGCGCGAGTCGCCGTTCTCACACAGATCAGGACCGAGAGCGCCCACAAGGCTGGGCGCGGGCCGGTACTTTGGGGCAGGGGCCCCGACGGGCACGCAGCACGCCCGAGTACCCGGCCCACTGCACGAGGAGGCAACGTGACCGACACCGCAAGGGCGCGCAAGCTCGCCGACCGCATCCAGGTGGTCGTCGCCCAGACCCTGGAGCGCCGGATCAAGGACCCGCGACTCGGGTTCGTGACCATCACCGACGCACGGGTGACCGGGGACCTGCGCGAGGCCACCGTCTTCTACACCGTCTTCGGCGACGACACCGAGCGTGAGGCCACGGCCGCCGCGCTGGAGAGCGCCAAGGGCGTGCTCCGCTCCGAGGTCGGCAAGCAGACCGGGGTGCGCTTCACCCCGACGCTGACCTTCGTCGCGGACGCGCTGCCCGAGAACGCCCGGAACATCGACGACCTGCTCGACCGGGCCCGGGCCATCGACGCCGCGGTGCGCACCACCGCAGCGGGCGCGACCTACGCCGGCGACGCGGACCCGTACAAGGTCCCGGCGTCCGAGCGTGACGACGAGGACGAGTAGTCATGGCGGGTGAGCCGGCGGCGGCCGGTTCCGCGGCCGGTACCGGTTCGACCACGGGGGCGTCCTCCACCGACACGGTGGAGGACGCCCTCGCGGTGCTTCCGGGACCGCGCTCCGAGGAGAGCGGGTCCGAGCTGGTCTGGCAGCAGGTGGTCGCGGAGATCGGGCGGGCCCGGTCGGTCGACCTGATCTGCCACATCTGCCCGGACGGCGACGCGCTCGGCTCCGCGCTGGCGGCCGCGCTGGCCCTGCGCGGGCTGGGCAAGGAGGTCCGGGTCTCCTTCGGCGACGACCCGCAGATCGTCCCCGAGTCGCTGGCCTTCCTGCCCGGCCAGGAGCTGATCGTGCCGGCCGCGGCCGTGCCCGACAGCCCCGAGCTGGTGCTCTGCTTCGACGTCGCGGCGGAGAGCCGACTCGGCCTGCTGCACGACAAGGCCTTCGCCGCGCCGGTGCTGGCCGTCCTCGACCACCACGCCTCCAACCCCGGCTTCGGCACCCACCAGCTGATCGACCCGGGCGCCCCGGCCACCGCCGTCCTGGTGGACGAGCTGCTGCGCCGGCTCGGCGTGGAGCTGGACCAGGACCTGGCCACCTGCCTCTACACCGGGGTCGCCACCGACACCGGTTCGTTCAAGTACCGGGCCACCACCCCGGCGACGCACGAGCTCGCCGCGCGGCTGCTGGCCACCGGCATCCGGCAGGACCTCATCTCCCGGCAGCTGTGGGACACCTCCTCCTTCGGCTACCTCAAGGTGCTGGCCGGGGCGCTCGACCGGGCCGTCTACGAGCCGGAGGCGGCGGACGGGCTGGGCCTGGTGTGGACCTGGGTGCCGTACCAGGACCTGGTGCTGTTCAGCGTGACCGTCGAGGAGATCGAGGGCCTGATCGACATCCTGCGCCGCCCCGCCGAGGCCGAGGTGGCGCTGGTGCTCAAGCAGGACCCGGACGGCACGCTGCGGGGCTCCTCGCGCTCCAAGGGGGCGGTGGACGTCGCGGCCGCCTGCGCCGAGCTGGGCGGCGGCGGGCACGTCTTCGCGGCCGGCTTCTCGGCCCGGGAGGACGTCGACGTCGTGGTGGAGCGTTTCCGGGCCGCGCTGCGGGTTCGGTAGCTTTGCGGTGCGGTTGATGTGTGTAGGGCTTTGACAGAGAGAACTTGATGAAGCGCAAAGGCACCGGTCCGGACGGCCTGGTCATCGTCGACAAGCCGGAGGGCATCACCTCGCACGGGGTGGTCGCCAAGCTGCGGTGGCTGGCCGGGACACGGAAGGTCGGCCACGCCGGCACCCTCGATCCGATGGCCACCGGTGTGCTGGTGATCGGGGTCGAGCGGGCCACCCGGCTGCTCGGCCATCTGATGCTCACCGCCAAGACGTACGAGGCGACCGTCCGGCTCGGCCAGACCACCGTCACCGACGACCGGGAGGGCGAGGTCACCTCGTCGACCCCGGCCGACGCGGTGAGCCGGGAGGCGATCGACGCCGGGATCGCCGCGCTCACCGGCGAGATCATGCAGGTGCCGTCCAAGGTCAGTGCGATCAAGATCGACGGCAAGCGGTCGTACGCGCGGGTGCGCGAGGGCGAGGACTTCGAGCTCGCGGCCCGGCCGACCACCATCCACGCGTTCACCGTGCACGGGCAGCGCGCGGCGGTGGCCGAGGACGGCACGCCGGTGATCGACCTCGACGTCACCGTGGAGTGCTCCTCCGGCACCTACATCCGGGCGCTCGCCCGGGACCTCGGCGCCGGGCTCGGCGTCGGCGGCCATCTGACGGCGCTGCGGCGCACCAGGGTCGGGCCGTACGGGGTGGAGTCGGCGCGCACCCTGGACCAGCTGGAGGCAGCGGTCACCAGCGGCTCCGCCGCGGGGCTGGAGGTGCTGCCGATCGCCGAGGCCGCGGCGGCCGCCTTCCCCCGCTGGGACCTCGACGCGGACCAGGCGAAGCAGCTCTCGCACGGCGCCCGGCTGAAGGCGCCCGGGATGGGCGTGGACGGGCCGATCGCGGTGTTCGGGCCGGACGGCACCTTCCTGGCCCTGGTGGAGGAGAAGGGCGGCCAGGCCCGGCCGGTCGCCGTCTTCGTCGGCTGACCGGAGCGCACGCGACCCGGGCCGGGGCCTCACCCGTGCGGGGGAGCGCGCGAGGTGAACGGCGGTCGTGACCGGCGCGGGCGCGGTCGGTCCGTGCTCGCGCCGGGCAGGCTCCCCGGCGGCGAGCAGGTCGCCGCGACGAGTCCGCTCCCGGGCCGGCCGGCCCTGCGGGGAGGGCTGCGGGCATGCCGGGACTGCGGGGCTTCAGGGCCCCTTCGGGGGAGGCCGACGCCGGGACGGGCGAGGCCGGGGCGGGCGACACGGGCCGTTCGCTGCTGCGGATCCGCGACCGGGACGGACGGCTGCGCGGGCTCGGCTTCGTCGTCGACCGGCAGGGCACCGTCCTCACCGCCCACGAGGCCGTCGCGGACCTCGACGGGGTCGTCCTGCACCTCTCCGACGGGCGGACCCGGGCGGTGGGCCCGGAGCACGTCCGGCCGCTGCCCGGGCACGGGCTGGCCCTGCTGTGCGCCGACCCGGCCGACGGGCCGCCCGGCCCGCCGCTGCCGCTGGCCGTCCCACCGGAGGACGGGGGCGGTGAGGGGCTGCTGGTTCCCGTCCCGGTGCGGGGCGAGGGGCGCGCGGACGGGCGGACGGTGCTGCTGCGGTGCGGCCCCGCCGCGATCACCGGGGCGGTGTACCCGCAGGCAGGCCGGTTCCATCCGATCGGCGGCGTCCTGCTGCTCGACGTGCCCTCGGCGGCGGACGCGGCGGCCGTGCCCGCCGGGGCGCCGGTGCTGGACGCCGGCAGCGGCGCGGTGGTCGCCGTCGTCGCGCCCGGGCTGCGCACCCCCGGACGGCCGGGTCCGCCGACCGCCGTCCCGGTGCCGGGCACCGGGACGGTCGGGCCGGCGCTCGCCGAGGTGCTGGCCCGCAACGCGGCCGACGTTCCCGGGTACGGGCGCGCGCTCAACCTCGCCGGGGTGCTGAGGCTCACCGCCGCCCAGGTCTCGGCGGCGGGCGCCGGGCCGGGCCGGGTGGCGGACCTGGCGGCAGACCGGGTGGACCGCCCCGACGGCCTGGCTGAGTGGGCCGAGCTGCTGACGACCGGGAGCGCGGCAGGGGGCGGGGGCGCGCCGATCGGGCCGCACGCCGGGTCTTCGGTGGTGTTCGGGGGCGCGGAGCCCGCCGGTCACGCCGGGGTGGTGGCGCTGGTCGGGGCGGCCGGGTCGGGGCGGAGCACCGAGGCGGCGGCGGTGGCCGCGCGGCGCGGGGGCGGGCGGTGCCCGCAGCCCACGGTGTGGCTGCGCGGGGCCGACCTGACGGCCGGGGACCTCTCGCTCGCGGGGGCGGTGGAGCGGGCACTCGCGTCGGCGGCGGCCGGGCTGGAGGTGCCGCCCCCCGGAGCGGCTGCGGTGGCGGAGCTCTGCGCGGCGGCCGGACGGCCGCTGCTGGTGGTGCTGGACGGTCCCGAGGAGTCGCCGGTGCCGCTCGGCGCGGACTGGCTGCGGGCCTCCGCCGGGTGGCTGGCGGCCGGCGGCGCGCGGCTGCTGACCGCCTGCGGGGAGGAGGCCTGGGCGGGGCTGGCGCCGGGCGCGGCGGCGGGCGACATCCTGCTGCCGGTCGGCGGCGGGGGGCGGCGGGCGGGGACGGTGCGGGTGGTGGTCCGGCGGCTCGGGCCGCTGCCCGACGGTGCGGCGGACCGGGTGCGGCGCCGGTACGGACTGCCGCCGGGGTGGCCGGCGCCGGCGGACGCCCGGCACCCGCTGGCGGTCCGGCTGGCGGGGGAGCTGTGGGCGGAGGGGCTGCGCGGGGAGCCGGTACGGCGCAGCGAGCTGTTCGCCGCCCACCTCGACCTGTGCTGCCTGCGGGTGGCCCGGCGGCTCGCCGAGGACGGCCGTTCCCGGCGGCCCGGGGCCCACCGACGGGGCGCCGTCCGGCCGGCCGGGGAGGGCACCGGGCGGGTGCGGCGGACGGCGGCGGCGGTGGCCGGCCGGGTGCACGAGGCGGCCCGGCGGATGCTCGGCGCCGGGGAGGGCGGCCTGGGCCGGGCCGCGTTCGAGGAGCTGTTCCCGGCGGCCGGCGGGTGGGCGGCGGCCGTCCTGGCGGAGGGGCTGTTCGTCCCGGCCGGGTCCGGCCACCGCTTCGCGCACGGGGAGTTCGCCGACTGGCTGCAGGGACTGCACCTGGACCTGGACGCGGCGCTGCGGCTGCTGCTCGGCGAGGCCGCGGACACCCCCTCCCCGCCCGTGGACGGGACGGCGGGGCTCCGGACGCCCGGCGCGTGCGCGACCGTGCCGCGCCACCGGATCGGCCCGGTGGCCGCCGCGCTCCGGCGGATCGGCGAGACCTGGGGCGCGCCGGCCCTCGATCCGTGGCTGCACCGGCTCTGGCGCGCCGTGGACCTCCGCCCGCCGGGCAGCGAACCCGCTTGGTGGGCCGCCGCCCTGCTCACCGAAGGCCTGGCGGCCAGCCCCGGCATCGGCGAACACCGGGCGCTGCTGGAGCAGTTGGCCGAGCGGATCGTCGAACGGGCCGCCGTCGCGGGCGGGTTCGAGCGGCTTCCGGCGCCGGGGTTGGGCGGGTTCGGCCCGGCGTTCTGGGCCGCCCTGGGGCTGCCGCCGGAGCGCGACCTGGACCTGCTCCGGCGGCTGGTGGCCGCGGACGGGCCGGACCGGCCGTTCCTCGCCGCGACGGCCGGGCGGCTGCGCGCCGATCCGGCGGGTGCGGTGCCGCTGCTCTGCGCCTGGTTCGGCGATCCGCGCGGCCTGCCGGGCCGCCCCGGGGTCACCGTCGCCGACCTCGCGCACGACCTGCTGTTCGCCCACCGGTCGCTGGCGCTGGACGACTTGACCGAGGCGCTGGCCGGGGCGGCGCACCCCCGGGCGGACGCGCTGCTGGCCGTGCTGGCCGTCGAGGAGCCGTCGGCGCTCTGCCGCGCGGTGGACCGCTGGAGCCACGACCCCCGGCCCGAGCGGCACGTCGCCGCCGCGGTGCACGCGCTGCGCACCGCCCCGTACGCCCGCGGTGCCGGGCCCGAGCTGCTGCGGTTCACCGCGCTGGCGCTGCTGGCCAGGGAGGACGAGCCGGCCCTGCACGGCGCCGCGCTGGCGCTGCTGCTGCGGGACGAGCGGAGCCGGGCCGGGCACCTGCCGGCGGCGCTGGCCGCGTACCGGCGCGGCGAGGACCGGTTCCTGACCGTGCGGGCGCTGGCCCCGGCGCTGGAGAGCGATCCGGAGCCGGTCCTCGCGGCGCTGGCCGACCGGCTGGGCGTCCCGGGCGGCCCGGCTCCGTCCAGCTCGGACCGGACCGCCGCGCCGGTGGCCGGGACGCTGCGGGTACTGGCCGACGCCCGGGCGCCGCTGGCCACCCGGCGCGGCGCCGAACTGGCGGCCCGGCTGCTGCGCGACCGGCCGGCCCTGGCCGGGCCGGTCGCCGTCGACTACCTGGGCCGCCGACTGGCGCACGGGACGGTGGCCGGGGCGCCGGCCCGGCTGGAGCTGCGGCTGCTGCTGAGCAGCGTCCTGGCGGCCCGGGCGGTGGCCGTCCGCCGGCCGTTCGCCGAGGTGCTGTCCCGGCCGGTGCCGGACCCGGTGGCGGACGCCCTGCGCTGCGAGCTGCTGGACACCCTGCTGGCCACCGAGGGGGACCCGGAGGTGCTGGCCGCCGCCGTCGCCGGGCTGGCCGAGCACTGCGCGGCGGAGCGCCCGGCCCGGGCCCGCGCGGTGCTGGTCCGGGCGGCCGCCGGACTGCCGGACGCGGACGCGCTGCTGGTGCGCTGCGCCGGCCGCTCGGCGGCGTTCGCCGCGCTGCTGGCGCGCTGGCCGCGGGACGAGCGCCCGGCCCGCCC
>NZ_JBHVER010000267.1:0-9491 GCF_042802195.1 Kitasatospora sp. NPDC057500
CTCCCGGACACGGAGCGGGACCGCGGTCCTTCGTCATCGGGCGACGGCCGGACGGGCGACTTGACGGCGAATCTGATTAGCCGCCATATTACTTCCATGGCACAGCAGCACGAAGCCGGCAGCGGCGCACCCACGCTCGACCAGGCCCGCCGCCAGCTCTCCCGGTACGGCCTGTCGGCCGACCCGCAGGCGGTCCTCGTCGCGGCGCGACTGATGGCCGCCGGGTCCCGGCTCGGCCAGGCCGGCGAGGCGCACTTCGCGCGCTTCGGCCTGTCCACCGGCCGCTACCGACTGCTGGCCGAACTGGAGGACCACGGCGGCGAGAAGTCGCCCTCCCAACTGGCGGCCGCGCTCGGGGTGTCCCGGGCGACCGTGACCGGCCTGGTCGACGGGCTGGAACGGGACGGCCTGGTCGCCCGGCGCCCGTCCACCGAGGACGGGCGGGCCAACGTCGTGGTGCTCACCGCGCGCGGCGCGCGACGGCTGCGCGACATGGCACCCGAGCACTTCGAGCGGATGCAGGCGATGGTCGGCGGCCTCTCGGTCGAGGAGCGCACGCTCTTCCTCGACCTGTTGGCCCGACTGGTCGAGGGCATGTCCGCCCTGACCGACGACTGACCCGGACCTCCCACCGGACCACTCCCCCGCCGGCCGCCGAGGCCGCGGACAAGAACCCCCACGCCCCGATAGTTAGCCACCTGAGCACTTATAGTTAGCCTCCTAATCACCTGGAGCCCGCTCATGCCCATCACCACACCCACCGAGCAGCGGCCGCCGGCCGCCCCCGCCACCGCCCCGCCGCCCTTCGTGCTCTGGCGCGAGGTGCTGGTCTCCTACGCGGCGCCCGCCGTCATGGCCGGGATCGGCGGCTTCGCCACCGGCCAGCAGGAGCTCAAGATCGCGGCCGTCACCACCATCGCCGGCACCTCGGCCCTGGTCGCCGCCCTGGTCGGCGCCCGGCACCGGCGGCGCCCGGCGGACTCCTGGGCGGAGCGCGGACCGCGCCCGCTCGTCACCGCCCTGTTCGGCCTCGGCGCCGCCGCCCTCGCCCTGGCCGTCGGCATGGCGGGCGCACAGCTGCTGCCCCGGATCCCCGCCCTGGCCGACAGCCCCTGGCCGGGACGGCTCCGCTTCGACCTTCCGGTCTCCGCCGCGATCGCGGCGACCGCGATCACCTGGCGCTGGCGCGGCACCCGCCCCCGGCGCCGCCGGGCCCGCTGAACGGCAGAGCCCGACCCGGCCCGACCCCGCACCACCACCACGAGAAGAGAGAGACCCACCGTGATCACCATCATGGGCGCATCCGGCGCCACCGGCGGCGCCACCCTGCGCAGCCTCACCACCCAGGGCGTCCCCGTCCGCGCGCTCAGCCGCGACCCCGGCCTGCTGCCGGCCGGCCTGGACCCGCGCACCCGGCCCCTGGTCGAAGCGGTCTTCGCCGACGCCGACGACCCGGAGTCGCTGCGCACCGCCTTCAAGGGGACGAGTCAGCTCTTCCTGACCATGGCCAACGGCCCGCGCCAGGTCGAGTACGAGCTGCGCGCCGTCGAGCTCGCCGTGCGCGCCGGAGTCGGGCACATCGTCAAGGTCTCCGCGCCCGCCGCCGAACCGCACTCCCCGGTCGCGGTCTCCCGCGGCCACCACCTGGTCGAGGAGCGGCTGCGCGCCCACGGAGTCACCAGCACCGTGCTGCGACCGTACGCGTTCATGCAGAAGCTGCTGCTGCTCGCCCCGGGCATCGCGGCGGCGGGCACGATCCACGGCGCGATGGGCGCGGCCCGGTGCAACTACGTCGACTGCCGGGACATCGGCGACGTCGCGGCCGCGGTGCTCACCCGCCCGGAGGCGGCCGGCGGCAGCCTCGCACTCACCGGCGGCCGGGCCTACAGCCACCTGGAGCTCGCCGGGCTGCTGAGCGACCTGCTCGGCCGGCCGGTCGGCTACGTCGATCTGCCGCCCGGGGAGCTGCACGCCCACCTGGTCGCCCGGGCCGGGATGCCGGACTGGCTGGCCGCCCACGTGGTGGAGATCCAGCGGCTCGCCGTCGAGCGCCCGGAGGCCCCGGACGACGCGGCCACCCGGCTGACCGGACGGCCTCCGCGCACCCTGGAGGCGTTCCTCCAGGAGCACGCCGAGCAGTTCCGCCACCCCTTCCACTGATCCCCCGCACGACCCGACGGGCCCGCCGCACCCCCGCGCGGCGGGCCCGTCGCCCCTCGGGAGCAGCATTCGATGTGGCGTGGATCACGGTCGGAAAATCGACCTGACGGTCCGTCAAAACGACTGACAGTTCGTCACATGTGATCCCCGGGGCATCAGTTGTGAGCTGACTTGGCGTCAGATTCGGCCACTACCGGGCCAGTTGGGCGGAGTGTCGGCCGATCCGCTGTTCACCGCCCCGGGCTACCATCGGTCGGGTTGTCCGCTCCGGCCCCGGAGTGGGGTCACCCGGACAGGCGAGTGCTCCCACCGCCCCCAAGGGTCGGACATCGATCGGGACGGGGCGAGGACAAGGAGCGCACGGCAGTCATGACAGCCGAACCCAGCCTGGAACCGGGCCCGGACGCCGCCCGGCAGCCGGCCGCCGAGCGACCGAACGCCCAGCTGCCGGACGAGCAGCCCGCCGCCACCGGCCGGACCGACGCCGAGCAGGCCGAGAAGCAGGCCCGCTACCCCGGCCGCCCGGCCGCCGCCCCGCGCACCCTGATCGACATCCTCGACGCGGCCGCCCGGCAGCACCCCGCCGAGCCCGCGCTCGACGACGGCCGCACCGTGCTCAGCTACCGCGCCCTGGCCGCCGAGGTCGAGCAGCTGCGCCGCCGCCTCGCCGCCGCCGGCATCGGCCGCGGCGACCGGGTCGGCGTCCGCGTGCCCTCCGGCACCAACGACCTCTACGTCTCCGTGCTCGCGGTGCTCGCCGCCGGCGCCGCCTACGTCCCGGTGGACGCCGAGGACCCGGACGAGCGCGCCCAGCTGGTCTTCGAGGAGGCCGCCGTCGCCGCCGTGCTCGGCGCCGAGCGCGCGCTCACCCCGGTCGGCCCGGCCCGCCCGCCGCTGACCGACCAGCCGCTCGCCGACCGGTCCGCCGCCGCGCAGCGCCCCACTCCGGCGGACGACGCCTGGATCATCTTCACCTCCGGCTCCACCGGCCGCCCCAAGGGCGTCGCCGTCACCCACCGCAACGCCGCCGCCTTCGTCGACGCCGAGGCCGCGCTCTTCCTCCAGGACGAGCCGATCGGCCCCGGCGACCGGGTGATGGCCGGCCTGTCCGTCGCCTTCGACGCCTCCTGCGAGGAGATGTGGCTGGCCTGGCGGCACGGCGCCTGCCTGGTGCCCGTCCCCCGTTCCCAGGTGCGCTCCGGCGCCGACCTCGGCCCCTGGCTGGCCGAGCAGGAGATCACCGTGGTCTCCACCGTGCCGACGCTGGCCGCGCTCTGGCCGGCCGAGGCGCTCAACGAGGTCCGGCTGCTGATCTTCGGCGGCGAGGCCTGCCCGCCCGAGCTGGTCCAGCGCGTGGTCACCGAGGGCCGCGAGGTGTGGAACACCTACGGCCCCACCGAGGCCACCGTGGTCGCCTGCGCGGCGCTGCTCACCGGCGAGGGCCCGGTGCGGATCGGCCTGCCGCTGGACGGCTGGGACCTCGTCGTGGTCGACGAGGCCGGCGAGCCGGTCGCGCCCGGCGGCACCGGCCAGCTGGTGATCGGCGGCGTCGGCCTGGCCCGCTACCTGGACCCGGAGAAGGACGCCGAGAAGTACGCGCCGCTGCCCTCGATGGGCTGGGAGCGCGCCTACCGCAGCGGCGACCTCGTCCAGGCCGACCCGGCGGGCCTGCTCTTCCTGGGCCGCGCCGACGAGCAGATCAAGCTCGGCGGCCGGCGGATCGAGCTCGGCGAGGTCGATGCCGCGCTCCAGGCGCTGCCCGGTGTCGCCGGCGCGGCCGCGGCCGTGCGCACCGCGCGCGGCGGCAACCAGCTGCTGGTCGGCTACCTGGTGACCGGCGAGGGCTGGGACCGCGAGCAGGCGGTGCAGCGGCTGCGCGCCGAGCTGCCGGCCGCGCTCGTCCCGCTGCTGGCGCCGGTCGACACCCTGCCCACCCGCACCTCCGGCAAGGTGGACCGCAACGCGCTGCCCTGGCCGCTGCCCGACCTGGAGACCACCGGGCCGACCGAGCAGCTGTACGGCACCGAGGCCTGGCTGGCCGAGCAGTGGACGGAGATCCTCGGGGTCCCGGTGAGCGGCCCCCGGGAGGACTTCTTCGCGATCGGCGGCGGCAGCCTGGCCGCCGCCCGGCTGACCACCCTGCTGCGCACCCGCTACCCGAACGCAGCGGTGCTGGACATCTACCAGCAGCCGACGCTGCGCAAGCTCGCCCGCCACCTGGAGCGCACCGCGGCCGAGACCGGCGAGGCCCGGACGATCGAGCCGGTGCCGACCCGCGCCAAGCTGCTCCAGCTGCTCCTGCTGGTCCCGCTGTTCACCGTGGTCGGCCTGCGCTGGACGGTGGCCCTGCTGGCGCTCGGCAACCTGCTCTCCCACCTGGACGGCTACGCCTGGGCGCCGACCGCCTCCTGGTGGGCGGTCGGCGCGGGCGCGGCGGTGCTGTTCACCCCGGCGGGCCGGCTCGCCCTCGCGGCCGGCGGGGCCCGGCTGCTGCTGCGCGGCCTGCGCCCGGGCAGCTACCCGCGCGGCGGCGGCGTCCACCTGCGGCTGTGGGCCGCCGAGCGGCTGGCCGAGGTGAGCGGGGCGACCTCGCTCTCCGGCTCCTGGCTGGTCCGCTACGCGCGGGCGCTCGGCGCCAAGGTCGGCGAGGAGGTGGACCTGCACTCGCTGCCGCCGGTGACCGGCATGCTCAAGCTGGGCCGGGGCTGCGCGGTGGAGGCCGAGGTGGACCTCAACGGCTACTGGCTGGACGGCGACCGGCTGGAGGTCGGGCAGCTCAAGGTCGGCTCGGGTGCCGTGGTCGGCACCCGCTCGACCCTGCTGCCGGGCGCCCGGGTCGGCAAGCGGGCCCAGGTGGTGGCCGGCTCCAGCGTCACCGGGCACGTCCCGACCGGCCAGCGCTGGGGCGGCGCGCCCGCCGTCAAACTGGGCCGCGCCGAGCGGAGCTGGCCCAAGGAGCGCCCGGCGCGCCGGGCCCGCTGGTCCGCGCTGTTCGGGGTCAGCGGTGCGGCGCTGAGCCTGCTGCCGGTGCTGCCCGCGGTGGCCGGCCTGGCGGTGCTCGCCCCCTTCGTCGACCCGGCGGACGGCCTGGGCGGCGCGCTCGGCGGCGCCCTGCTCGGCCTGCTGCCGGCCACCCTGGCGTTCGGTCTGGTCTACGCGGCGCAGTTGGTCGCGGCGGTGCGGCTGCTGTCGGTCGGCCTGGAGCCCGGTGTCCATCCGCTGCACGGCCGGGTCGGCTGGCAGGCCTGGACGGTGATGCAGCTGATGGACCAGGCCCGGGAGATCCTCTTCCCGCTGTACGCGGGTCTGGTGACCCCGCTGTGGCTGCGGGCGCTGGGCATGCGGGTCGGCAGGCACGCGGAGGTGTCCACGGTGCTGGCGCTGCCGAGCCTGACCACGGTCGGTGACGGCGCGTTCCTGGCCGACGACACCCTGATGGCGCCGTACGAGCTGGGCGGCGGCTGGGTGCGCCTGGGTGAGGCGAAGGTCGGCGACCGGGCGTTCCTGGGCAACTCGGGGATGACCGCGCCGGGCCGCTCGGTGCCCAAGCGCGGCCTGGTGGGCGTGCTGTCGGCGACGCCGGAGAAGGCGAAGAAGGGCGGCTCGTACCTGGGCATGCCACCGGTGCGGCTGCCGCGCTCGGCCGACCGGGCGGACCAGAGCCTGACCTACGAGCCGCCGGCGCGGCTGCTGTGGGCGCGCGGCCTGGTCGAGGTGGGCCGGCTGCTGCCGGTGCTGGCCTCGGGGGCGCTGGGCGCGCTGACGCTGGCGGCGCTGTCCTGGCTGTCCCGGGCGTGGTCCCCGCTGGCGGCGGCGCTGGTGTCCGGGGCGGTGCTGCTGGCGGCCGGTACGGCGGCGTGCGCGGTGGCGGTGGCGGCGAAGTGGCTGCTGGTCGGCCGGTTCCGGGCGGTGGAGCACCCGCTGTGGAGCGGCTTCGTGTGGCGCAACGAGCTGGCGGACACCTTCGTGGAGGTGCTGGCGGTGCCGTGGCTGGTGGGCGCGGTGCCGGGTACGCCGGTGCTGAACCTGTGGCTGCGGGCGCTCGGCGCGAAGGTCGGGCACGGCGTGTGGTGCGAGAGCTACTGGCTGCCGGAGGCGGACCTCGTCACGCTCGGTGACGGGGTTTCGATCAACCGGGGCTGCGTGGTGCAGACCCACCTCTTCCACGACCGGATCATGCGGATGGATACTGTCGTCCTCCGCGAGGGCGCCACCCTGGGGCCCGGCGGCATCGTGCTGCCCGGCAGCACGGTGGGCGCGCGCAGCACGCTGGGCCCGGCCTCGCTGGTGATGCGCGCCGAGTCCGTGCCCGCCGACAGCCGGTGGCTCGGCAACCCGATCGAGGTGTGGCAGGCCACCTCCTGACCGCCGTCCCCCGGGGGCCGGCCGGGGTCCGCCCCGTCCGGCCCCCGGGCGTCCGCCCTCCCGTCCCCGACCCCCGCCCGCCCGTCGCCGTCCCCCGTCCAGTCCCGTGTTTCCAGGAGCGTACGACCCGGTGAACCCCCGCCCGGCGCAGTCCCCGCAGCCCCCGCAGCCCGTCGCCCCGCCGGACCCCTACTTCCCGAACAGCGGTGATCCGCGCTACCGGGTGCACCGCTACGAGCTCGCGCTGGACTACCGGCCGGGCCCGAACCGGCTGGGCGGCACCGCCCGGCTGAGCGCCGTCGCCGTGACCGCGCTGACGGAGTTCGCGCTGGACCTCGCCGAGTTCCGGATCGGCCGGGTGCTGGTGGACGGCAAGGCGGCCCGCTACACCCACCGGGCGGGCAAGCTGCGGATCCGTCCGGCGAAGGCGCTGTCGGCCGGCGCGGCGTTCACCGTCGACGTGCACTACACCGGCAATCCCCGGCCGGTGCGCAGCCCGTGGGGCGGCCTGGGCTGGGAGGAGCTGACCGACGGCGCGCTGGTGGCCAGCCAGCCGGTCGGGGCGCCCTCCTGGTTCCCGTGCAACGACCGGCCCGCGGACAAGGCGACGTACCAGATCGCGGTCACCACGCCGTCCCCGTACGCGGTGGTGGTGGGCGGTCGGCTGCTGACCCGGACCACCGGCTCGTCCAGCACGACCTGGGTGTACGAGCAGTCGGCGCCGACCTCGACGTACCTGGTGACGGTCTCGATCGGCCAGTACCGGCAGGTGGTGCTGGCCGAGCACCCGCAGGTGCCGCAGAGCGGGTTCGTGCCGGAGCGGCTGGCGGGCGCGTTCGCCGCGGACTTCGGGCGGCAGCCGAAGATGATGGCCTACTTCGGGGAGGTGTTCGGCCCGTACCCGTTCGGCGAGTACACGGTGGTGGTGGCCGACGAGGAGCTGGACGTCCCGGTGGAGGCGCAGGGGGTGGCCACCTTCGGCACCAACCACGTGGGCGGCGGCTGGGAGCGGGAGCGGCTGGTCGCCCACGAGCTGGCGCACCAGTGGTTCGGCAACAGCGTGTCGATCGGCGACTGGAGCCACATCTGGCTGAACGAGGGGCTGGCGAAGTACGCGGAGTGGCTCTGGTCGGAGCGCTCCGGCGGGCCGGCGGCGGGCGCCAGGGCCGCGTACGCGCACCGGCTGCTGGCCGGGCTGCCGCAGGACCTCCGGCTGGCCGACCCGGGCCGCAAGCTGATGTTCGACGACCGGCTGTACCAGCGCGGCGGTCTGGTGGTGCACGCGCTGCGGCTGGCGCTCGGGGACACCGCCTTCTTCCGGATGCTCCGGGACTGGCCGGCGTTCCACCGGCACGGGGTGGTGACCACGGCGGACTTCCGCGCCCATGCCGCCCGCTACGCGCGGGAGCCGCTGGACGAGCTGTTCGACGCCTGGCTGTGGCGGCCGGAGCTGCCGCCGCTGCCGGCGGGCTGACCCGCCCTCCGCGGCCCGTCCCCGGGACCGGACGTGCGCAGATGTGCTCAGACGTGCTCGGGGACGGTGCGGTGCAGGCCCTTGCGGTCGTAGTAGCGGGTCATCGCGAAGCCGAAGAGCAGGGCCGCGACGGTGCCGATGCCGATCCAGACCCAGGCCCGGGTGAGACCGGCGTCGGCCCGGGCGTCGAAGAACAGGATGGCCCGCACGCCGTCGGTGAGCTGGCGCATCGGCTCGAACAGCGCGAGGAACCGGTAGAACGACGGCAGGGCGTCCAGCGGCACGGTCGCTCCGGAGGAGGGCAGGCCGAGCACGATGAACACGAACATGCTGACCAGCAGTCCGAGGCCGCCGAAGGCCGCGTTGATCGCCTGGACGCCGAGGCCGACCGCGCTGCTGGCGCAGACCGAGAAGACCCACAGCAGCGGCAGGTGCGCGGCGTCCATGTCGAGGATCACCACCCCGGCCAGCATGATCAGCGAGGAGGTGAGCAGCGACAGGCCCACCGACATCACGCACTTGACGGCGAGGGTGCTGCTGCGGCTGATCGGCACCACCGGGTGGCGGGCCCGCCAGGGGCCGACCTCGTTGTCGGCGTAGCCGAGCGCGACGTCGACGCCGTTGCCGATGATGTTGGCGCCGAAGAAGCCGGCCAGCACGAGCAGCAGGGTGTAGTAGAAGGCGGAGAGCCCGAGGCCGCTGCGGTTGCCGATCGGGTGGCCGACGGTGGTGCTGAGGGCGATCGGGTCGGCGATCAGCAGCCGGGCCGCGTCGTCCAGGCCCTGGGCCTGCGGGAGCGCGGTGAGCCGGGCGCCGAGGGTGAGCGAGGCCTGGTGGACGGCCTGCTGGCCGAGCTGGGCGGCGAACGAGGAGCCGAGGCTGCCGACGCCCGGGTTGGTGTACTGGAGCACGGTGGGGCGCGCGGGCTGGGCGCTCGCGCCGCCGAGGGCGGCGACGGTGTCGGTGAACCCGGGCGGGACCTGGAGCACCCCGTAGAGCTTGCCGGAGGCCAACTGCTCCCGCGCGGCGGCCTCGTCCAACCGCCGCCAGGAGACGGTGTCCCCCTGGCCGGGGGCCTCGGCGATGCCGGTGACCACCTGTTCGCCGAGGTTCTGCCGCTGTCCGGCGACCTCGGCGCCGCGGTCGGTGTTCACCAGGCCGATCGGCAGGTGGTGCAGGTCGGCGCGGGGGTCGAGGATGCCGCCTAGGTAGAGCAGCGACATCAGCAGGGCGAGCAGGCCGACCAGCACGGCCGGGACGGCCCAGACCCGCGGGTTGCGGAGCACCCGGCCCGCTCCGACGCCGGCGGGCGGCTCGGGCCGGCGCGGCTCGGGAAGGGTCGGCTCGCGGTGGGAGGGCATGACGCTCCGTGGGGTGGTCGGCGGTCAGACGGACCCTAGGAGCGGGGCGGGGGCGACGGGCGGCGCCACGCCGCCGGGGTCACCCGCCCGTACGGCGGCACGGGCGCGGCCCGGCCCCTCCGCCGAGGGGC
>NZ_JBHVER010000268.1:0-9454 GCF_042802195.1 Kitasatospora sp. NPDC057500
GATCAGGACGATCTCCGCCACCGCGTTCCCCCTCCCCTTCGTCCTGCCGCCGCGGGCCGGCTCCCCCGGGTCAGACCACCTGGTGCAGCCAGCGCACCGGCGCGCCCTCCCCGGCGTAGCGGAAGGGCTCCAACTCGTCGTCCCAGGGCTTGCCGAGCAGCATGGCGATCTCCGCCTCCAGGTCCGCCCCCTCGCTGCGGGCGCGCAGCAGGACGGCCCGCAGCCGGTCCTCGGGGATCAGGATGTCCCCGTGGATGCCGGTGACGGCGTGGAAGATGCCGAGCCCGGGCGTGCTGCTGTACCGCTCGCCCTCGGCGGCGGCGCAGGGCTCGCTGGTGACCTCGTACCGCATCAACTGCCAGCCGCGCAGCGCGGAGGCGAGCTTCGAGGCCGTGCCGGGCTCGCCCTGCCAGGAGAGCTCGGCACGCCAGTGCCCGGGTGCGGCCGGCTGGCGGATCCAGTCCAGGCTCACCCGCACGCCGAGCACCCCCGCGACGGCCCACTCGACGTGCGGGCACAGCGCGCGGGGCGCGGAGTGGATGTACAGGACTCCACGTGTCGTCACCGGGACCTCCAGGCTGTGGACGAGGGTCGCCTTCCCCAGCTGCCTCGTGTTCGTGCCCGTAGTTGATCCGCAGTTACCCACGTTAGCCGACATTAAGCCACTAAATTGAGCAAAACGGACAGGCTTTCGCTCAATGCTAGTCGAATCCGCAACGAGGTCCACCCCCCGGTCGGATCTCTCCCCCGAACGGCCCCATCGCCGGGCCCGACCACCGTACCGCGCCGCCCCTCACCACGGATGACGCACTTTCGGATCCGGCCGGAATGCGGTAGTGCGGCCGGATCCCCTCCGCCGGGTACGCAAACCGCCCCGCACCGGGCAGGACCGGTGCGGGGCCGGGTTGACGGCGGGTCAGCCGTCCGGGCGGACCAGGATCTCGCCCGGGCCCGAGGTGCGGACCGGCGCCTCGGCGGGGGCGAAGTCGGCCGGGACCGGCCGGCCCCGGGGGCGGGCGGCGAGGTGCCGCTCTCACGGGCGGCGGGCGCTTGCGGCGCGGTCGGCTCGGCGGCCGTGGTGATCCCGCACATGAAAGGTTGAGGCAGTGAAGTAACCATGTGCCTGAAAAGTTCACGTTGTCAAATGTTCAGGTAGACTGGTCACCATGAACGCCCAGCCGAACCGGGACAGCACGCCGCCGGGTGACGAGATCACCCGCGAGGTCGTCGACCTCATGGCCAACCTGGTCGCGCTCTTCCACCGCGAGTACGAGGAGGCCGCCGCCGCCCGCTCGCTCACCGGAGCGCAGGCCAAGGTCCTCGCCCTGCTGCGGCGCGGTCCGATGCCCATGCGCCAGATCGCCCAGACGCTCAGCTGCGAGCCCTCCAACATCACCGGCATCGTGGACCGGCTGGAGACCCGCGGCTTCGTCACCCGCCAGCCCGACCGGCAGGACCGCCGGGTCAAGCTGGTCGCCGCCACCGACACCGGCAGCACGGCCTCCGAGGAACTGCGCGAGTCGCTGAACTTCGCCCGCGAGCCGCTGGCCGCGCTCGGCTCCGAGGAGCGGACCCAACTGCGCGACCTGCTGCGGCGGATGCTCGCGGGGGCCGCCGGCCCGGGCGCGTGAGAAGAGGCGCGGGCGAAGGCGCGTGAGAAGCGTCACAGCACCGACCGGCGAATTGGCCGCCGATCGGAGGTAACCGAACACTCCCCCGAAACGTCTAACGTTCGAAGGTCGACACCCGCCCGCGACCAGGCGGTACGGGTGGGGAAATAGAGCGGAAGACGGGGGGACGGGAAGGATGAGCAGCAGCTCGCGCCGTCGGCGTGTCATACGGACCGTCATAGGACTCGCCGCCGTCCTGGTGCTGTCCGTGGCCGGTGCCGGCGCCTGGTTCTACCACCGGCTCGACACCAACATCACCACCTTCGACGCCGGCGGCGTCGCCACCGAGCGCCCGCCCGCGCCCGTGCCGACCTCGCCGGGCGCCTCCGTGCCGGTCAACGTCCTGCTGCTCGGCTCGGACACCCGCAACGACGGCAACGCCGACCTCGGCGGCGGCGACGAGGGCGTCGGCCACTCCGACACCGCGATCCTGCTGCACGTCTACGCCGACCACAAGCACGCCGTCGGCGTCTCCATCCCCCGCGACACCCTGGTCACCATCCCGTCCTGCCGGCTGCCCAGCGGCGACTGGACCAAGCCGCGCACCAACCAGATGTTCAACGAGGCCTTCACCGTCGGCGACTCCCCCCAGGGGAACCCGGCCTGCACCCAGAACACCGTGGAGGCCCTCACCGGCCTGCGGATCGACCACACCATCGTGGTCGACTTCAAGGGCGTCGCGGCGATGACCGAGGCCATCAACGGCGTGGACGTCTGCGTCCCCAACGACGTCGACTCGCACGACATCAAGCTCAAGAAGGGCCCGCAGAAGATATCCGGCCAGCCCGCCGTCGACTACCTGCGCGCCCGCTACGGCTTCGGCGACAACTCCGACATCGGCCGGATGAAGCGCCAGCAGGCCTTCCTCTCCTCGATGATCCGCAAGATCCAGTCCCAGGGCTTCTCGCTGCCGACCCTGCTCCCGCTGGCCGACGCCGCGACCCGCTCGCTCACCGTCGACGAGGGCCTGGGCACCGCGATGAAGCTGGTCGACTTCGCCCAGTCGCTCCAGCAGATCGAGCTCTCCGACATCACCTTCGTCACCGCCCCCTGGCGGTTCTCCACCGTGCAGAGCGGCCGGATCGACCTCGTCCACCCCGATGTGGACACCCTGTGGCGGCTGCTGCGCGAGGACCGCACCCTGGACGGCCAGGCCACCGGCGAGGTGCCCGCGACCGCGAGCACCGCCCCCACCACGTCCGAACCCTCCCCGACCGCCACCCCGCTCACCGCCGAGCAGCTCGCCACCCCGGTCACCGTGGTCAACGGCGTCGGCACCGACGGGCTCGCCGGCCGCGGCTCGGCGGCGATCCGCGCCCAGGGCTTCCAGAACGTCTCGCTGGGCCAGACCACCGGCGGCCGGCTGCGCACCGAGATCGCCTACGACCCGCTGTTCGCGGCCGTCGCCGAGCAGCTCGCCCCGCTCTTCCCAGGCGCCCGGACGACCGAGGAGCCGGGCTCCGAGGGGATCGTGGTCACCCTCGGCCGCGACTACCACCCCGCCCCCGCCACGCCCACCGCCGGCCCGTCCACCGTCCTCCCCGACGGCCCGCTGCCGACCGGCGTGCCCAGCGCCATAGCCCAGAACAGCCGCACCGCCGACGACGACCCCTGCTCCAACCTCACCTGAGCTCAGAGCGGGTCGGGCAGCCCGGTGACGACGGCGGTGAGCCGGGTGCCCGGCGGGAAGGCGCCGGCGGCGGTGAGGTCGTACAGGGCGGCCAGCGTCTTCGCCACGTAGCGGCGCTCCAGGGCGATGCCGTGCCGCCGCTCGAAGCCGGCCGCGAACTCCTCCAGCGCGGCCGGCACCCGCCCGTACCCGCCGCCGTGGTGCCCGTGGTCGATCCGCCAGCCGCCGAACTCCCGCCCGTACGCCTCCCGGTGCAGCCGCGTCACCTCGCCCTCCAGGTAGCCCTCCGCGCCGCGCAGCACCGCCACGCCCAGCGCCCGCGCCCCCGGCGGCAGCCCGGCCGCGATCCCGGCCAGCGTGCCCCCGGTGCCGACCGGGCAGCACACCACGTCCCCTTCCCCGAGCCCCGCCAGCTCCGCCACGACCGCCGCCGCCCCGCGCGCCGCGAGCGCGTTGGACCCGCCCTCGGGCAGCACCAGGCACGGCCCCCAGCGCCGCCGCAGCCCCGCCTCCCCCGCACCGCCCGCGGCCACCCGCCCGGCCGCCTCCCGGTACTCGGCCCGGGACAGGAACACCAGCTCCATCCCGGCCTCCTCGGCGGCCCGCAGCGACCAGTTCCGCGGCGCCCCCGCCAACTCCTCGCCCCGCACCAGCCCCACGCTCTCCAGCCCCAGCGCCCCCGCCGCCAGCGCCACCGCCCGCAGATGCGTCGAGTACGCCCCGCCGAACGTCACCAGCCGCCGGTGCCCCTCGCGCACCGCCGCCTCCAGGTTGGGGCCCAGCTTCCGCCACTTGTTCCCCGGCACCAGCGGATGCACCAGGTCGTCCCGCTTCAGCCGCAGGCGGACGCCGGCCCGCTCGAACACCTCGTCAGCACAGTCGACGACCGGGGTCGGCACACGGGGGAGGGCAAGCATCCGCCCAGCATACGGAGGCCGCGCACGGCCTCGGAGGGCGTCATCGTCCGGGTGAATTCCAGCGCGTCGCGGCGTGGCAGCATGCCCGATCCCCTAGGGTTTTCCCAGCCAGGGGGCCGCTCGCGCGGGTACGGAGGGTGGGGCGGGTGGGACTCGAACCCACGACCAAGGGATTATGAGTCCCCTGCTCTAACCGGCTGAGCTACCGCCCCGGTTCGCAGCGCGCGACGGCAGGCCGGTCGCGGCAGCAGCAGACGGCCCCGAAAGGCCGTCCCGGGCAGCATAGCCGGTCGATCACCCGTGGTGCGCGCCGGGGGCGCACACGGGTACGCGAGCAGGGGCGGGCGGGGCGACGGTGGCGCGGGGCGGACCGGACTGGTAGATCTTGGTCCCGAACGGCGGAACGCGTGAACGGCCGCGACCGCCCCGAGGACGATACGGAGCCTTGGATGCCCTCCCGCCCGGTCCGGACCACGCGAGCCGCCAGGACGGTCGCGGTGGCGGCCCTGCTGCTGGCCGCCGCGATCGCGTGCGGCGGCGGGCAGGACGGCGGGCGGACGGCCTCGGTGGCCCCGCAGAACCCGGCCTGGGACCGGATCGGCACGCTGTCGGTGCACACCGCGCAGGGGCCCCGGGCGTGCACGGCGAGCGTGGTGCAGAGCCCGCGGCACAATCTGCTGGTGACCGCCGCGCACTGCGTGGAGAACCACCGGATCGGCCTGCTGGACGGCCTGGTGTTCACCCCCGGCTACCGCAACGGGTATTCGCCGTACGGGAGTTGGCCGGTGAAGTCGGTCACCGTCGATCCGCGCTGGTCCGCCGACGCCGACCCCGAGTACGACGTGGCGTTCGTCACCGTGGGCACGGCGGGCGGGCGGCAGGTCGAGGACGCGGTCGGCGGCAACCCGCTCGGCACCGACCAGGGCTTCGGCCTGGCGGTCTCGGTCACCGGCTACCCCAACGAGCGCGACGAGCCGATCACCTGCTCCGGACTGACCGCCTCGCAGAGCCCCACCCAGGAGCGCTTCGACTGCGCCGGCTACACCGACGGCACCAGTGGCAGCCCCTGGCTCACCACGAACGGCCGGGTGATCGGCGTGATCGGCGGCTACCAGGAGGGCGGCGAGACGCCGGGCACCTCGTACAGCATCACCTTCGACGACCGGGTCGCCGAGCTCTTCCAGCAGGCCGTGGCGTGAGACGGCTCACGTCGGACGGGAGGGCCCGGAGGCGGCCGGGAGCGGCCGGGGCAACACGAAGGCCCCCCGGTCTACCGAGGGGCCTTCGCTCTGAGCAGTCACCGGGCGGGCCCGGTGCAGCTCCCGCATTTGGACTCGAACCAAAAACCTGCCGGTTAACAGCCGGCTGCTCTGCCAATTGAGCTATGCGGGACCGCGGTACACGACTCCTGTACCACGAGTGGGTGTCAGCACCAGATGGGCATCCACCCGAGCTCCCCCAATTGGACTCGAACCAATAACCTGCCGATTAACAGTCGGCTGCTCTGCCAATTGAGCTATGGGGGATCGAGCTTCCCGCTCCGGCCCCCGGTCTCCCGGGCTCCTCGGCGCTCGCTGCGGGACATACATTAGCGCACTCGGGGGGGTGGTCCGCCAATCGCTTTCCCCCGGCCGCCGCCGGGCGGCCCCGCGCGGCGCGTTCCCCGCGCGCCCGGGCCGCCGTCCGTGGATGCTGGGGGCGCCGACGGTTCACCGTCCCGGCAGACGGGTAGGGCAACGCGGCAATGGCCGCCAGGAGAGGGTGGAATCCGACCATGTGGAAGCTGTCGTTCGGTGTCGGACTCGCGACGGGCTACGTCCTGGGCACGCGGGCAGGGCGCCAGCGCTACGAGCAGATCGCCAGGGTGACCCGGCAGGTCGCCGGGAACCCCAAGGTCCAGGGCGCGGCGGACAAGGCCCGGCAGCAGGCCGGCGCGGTCGCCGGGAAGGCCGCCGGGGCCGTCGCCGACAAGGTCGGCGACCGGCTGCCGAACTCGGTCACCGACCGGGTGCCGTACTTCAACCGCGCCAGGAGCGAGGACGACAGCTGGGGCACCTACCGCCCCTGACCGCCGTCCCGCACCCGGGGCCCCGGCACCCCTTGGCGGCCGTCCGTGACGGGCGGGTGACACCGCGGTGAAGGCCTGCCGGACGAGGGCTCCCGGGCGCGGTACCGAACGGGCAACACTTGCCCGGCCGGGCCGCGTCCGGGCGCCCGCTGAGGCATGATCTCGACTATGGCCATCGTCGCGGGGATAGACAGCTCGACCGGTCGCACCCGGATCGTCGCGTGCGACTCCGCCACCGGCGCCGTCCTGCGCTCCGGCAAGGCCCCGCACCCCGCGCCCGACGACCCCGACGCCCGCCCCGGCGAGACCGACCCGCAGCTCTGGCTGCACTCCCTCGGCGACGCCGCGGCCGGCGGCCTGCTGGAGGGCGTCCGGGCGATCGGCGTCAGCGCGCAGCAGCACGGCATGATCGGCCTGGACGCGGGCGGCGTGCAGGTCCGGCCGGCGATCCTGTGGAACGACCCGCGCTCCAGCGGCGCCGCCGCGGCCCTGCTGGACGAACTGGGCGGCCCGGCGGCCTGGACGGCGGCGATCGGCGCCGTCCCCAGCCCCGCGTACACCGTCGCCAAGCTGCGCTGGCTCGCCGAGTTCGAACCGGCCAGCGCCCGGCGGATCGCCGAGGTGCTGCTGCCGCACGACTGGCTGGTCTGGCAGCTGCTCGGCCACCCCAAGCGCCGCACCACCGACCGGGGCGACGCCTCCGGCACCGGCTACTGGTCCCCGATCACCGGCGAGTACCGGCAGGACCTGGTCGAGCTGGCGCTCGGCCACGAGCTGAGGCTGCCGGACGTGCTCGGCCCCGCCGAACCCGCCGGCCACACCCCCGAGGGCCTGCTGATCTCGGCCGGCACCGGCGACAACATGGCCGCCGCACTCGGCCTGGGCCTCGGCCCCGGCGACGCGGTGGTCTCGCTCGGCAGCTCCGGGACGATCTTCGCGGTGCACGAGCAGGCCGTGGTGGACGCCACCGGCCTGGTCTCCTCCTTCGCCGACGCCACCGGCCGCCACCTGCCGATGGTCGCCACCCTGAACGCCGCCCAGGTGCTCCGCTCCACCGCCGCCCTGCTCGGCCGCGACCTGGAGGGCCTCAGCGACCTCGCCCTGCAGTCCTCCCCCGGCGCCTACGGCCTGGTGCTGCTCCCCTACCTGGACGGCGAGCGGACGCCCGCACTGCCGCACGCGGCCGGGACCCTGACCGGGCTGCGCGCGGAGTCGATGACCCCTCAGCACCTGGCCCGGGCCGCCGTCGAGGGCATGCTCTGCAACAGCGCGGACGCCCTGGACGTGCTGCGCGCCCGGGGCGTCGAGGTGAAGCGGGTCTTCCTGCTGGGCGCCGCCGGCCGGCTGGAGGCGGTGCGGCAGGTCGCGCCGCAGCTGTTCGGCGTGCCGGTGGTCGTCCCGCCGCCCGGCGCGCACGCGGCGCGCGGCGCGGCCCGGCAGGCGGCCTGGGCACTGGCCGGGACGCCCGAGCCGCCGCGGTGGGACCTGCCGGAGGCCGTCACCGCGGCCCCGGACGCCGACCACGACCTGCCGGTCGGCTCGGCGGTCCGCCAGCAGTACCGGGCCGCCCGCGAGCAGATCCACCCGGAGACGGCCTGAGCCGCCCGGTGGGGGCCGGCCCGGCGGTGGAGATGCGTCGCCCGGCGACCGGTGGCAGCGTGGGAGCGGACCCGGCCACCGGACGGAAGGGCGGCAGATTCCCATGGCACTGCACAAGGGGGCCGGTGACGACCGCCGGCTGACCGTCGGCCCGTTCCTCGGCACCGCCGCCGACCCGCTCGGCGCGATGGAGCTGGCGCCCCCGCTGCACCGGCTCGCCGACGGTCCCGTCCCGGCCGACACCGCGTACCAGCTGATCCACGACGAGCTGCTGCTGGACGGCAACGCACGGCTCAACCTGGCCACCTTCGTCAGCACCTCGATGGAGGTCCAGGCCACCCGGCTGATGACCGAGTGCCTCGACAAGAACATGATCGACAAGGACGAGTACCCGCAGACCGCCGAGCTGGAGCGGCGCTGCGTGTCCATCCTCGCCCACCTGTGGCACGCCCCCGACCCGGACGCCGCCGTCGGCTGCTCCACCACCGGCTCCAGCGAGGCCTGCATGCTGGCCGGCCTCGCGCTCAAGCGGCGCTGGATGCGCCGCAACGCCGACCGCTACGCGGCCGGAGCCCGGCCCAATCTGGTGATGGGCGTCAATGTGCAGGTCTGCTGGGAGAAGTTCTGCACCTTCTGGGAGGTCGAGGCCCGCACCGCGCCGATGGACGGCGAACGCTTCCACCTCGGCCCCGAGCAGGCGGTGGCGCTCTGCGACGAGGACACCATCGGCGTGGTCGGCGTGCTCGGCTCGACCTTCGACGGCTCCTACGAGCCGGTCGCGGAGATCTGCGCCGCGCTCGACGACCTCCGGGCGCGCACCGGCCTGGACGTCCCGGTGCACGTGGACGGCGCCTCCGGCGGCATGGTCGCGCCGTTCCTGGACGAGGACCTGGTCTGGGACTTCCGGCTGCCCAGGGTCGCCTCCATCAACACCTCCGGCCACAAGTACGGGCTGGTCTACCCGGGCGTCGGCTGGGCGCTGTGGCGGGACCCCGGGGCGCTGCCCGAGGAGCTGGTGTTCAAGGTCAACTACCTGGGCGGCGAGATGCCGACCTTCGCGCTGAACTTCTCCCGGCCGGGCGCCGAGGTGATCGCCCAGTACTACGTCTTCCTGCGGCTCGGCCGGGCCGGCTTCCGGGCCGTCCAGGGCGCCTGCCGGGAGGTCGCCGGGTACCTGGCCGACGGGATCGGGGCGCTCGGCGGCTTCCGGCTGCTGACCCGGGGCGACGAGCTGCCGGTGTTCGCGTTCACCACGGCGGACGGGGTGCCGTTCGACGTCTTCGACGTGTCGCGCCGGCTGCGCGAGCGCGGCTGGCAGGTGCCCGCGTACACCTTCCCGGCGAACCGGGAGGACCTCGCGGTGCTGCGGGTGGTCTGCCGCAACGGCTTCTCCCGGGACCTCGCGGACCTGCTGCTGGGCGACCTCGCACGGCTGCTGCCGGAGCTGCGCCGCCAGCCGGTGCCGCTGAAGGACCTCGGGGTGCCGGCCAGGACGGGCTTCCACCACTGACGGGGCGGCCGTCGAACGCGCGGCGGGAGTGGTCCGCGGCGGGGACGGGCGCGTCTGTGC
>NZ_JBHVER010000269.1:0-9327 GCF_042802195.1 Kitasatospora sp. NPDC057500
GACCGAAGGTCATCGACTTCGGCATCTCCCGGCCGATGGACAGCGAACTGCGCACCGAGACCGGGAGGTTGATCGGTACGCCGCCCTTCATGGCGCCCGAGCAGTTCCGGCGACCGCGCGAGGTGGGGCCGGCCGCCGGGCACGCCCGCTAGCGGACCGCGCAGGCCTCCGTGAACGCCCGCGCCCGCCGGGTGATCTCGGCCCAGTCCCCGGCCGCGACCACGTCCGGTGCCACCACGTCCGTCCCGGCGCAGACCGCGAGCGCGCCGTGCGCCAGGAACTCCGCCGCGTTGCCCGCGTTGACGCCGCCGGAGGCGACCAGCGGGACGTCCGGGTAGGGGCCGCGCAGGTCCTTGAAGTAGCCGGGGCCGAAGGCCCGGGCGGGGAAGATCTTCACGGCGGCGGCGCCGAGGTCCACCGCCTGGGCCACCTCGGTCGCGGTGAGCGCGCCGAGCACCACCGGGACCCCGGCCGCGTGCGCGGCGTCCGCGACCTCGGGCCGCAGTCCGGGGGTGACCAGGAACGACGCGCCGACGGCGAGCCCGCTCTCGGCCTGCTCGGCGGTGAGCACGGTGCCGACGCCGACCCGGTAGCCGGCCTGCGCGGCCTTGCGCAGATGGGTCGTCACATCCGGTGTGGTGAAGGTGAACTCGGTCCAGGTGATGCCGCCCTCCGCCAGCGCGGCGCAGAGCGCGGCGGCGTCCGGTATCCGCGGGGCGCGGACGACCGCGATCACCGGTTCGGCTGCGAGCGCGCTGCGGGCCTCCCCCACCACGGCCTCGACGGAGGCCCTCCGGTTCACGGGGCTCGGGTTCGGGTTCGGGTTCACGGGGTTCGAATTCACGGGGCTTTCATC
Source organism: Kitasatospora sp. NPDC057500 (assembly GCF_042802195.1). NCBI lineage: Bacteria > Bacillati > Actinomycetota > Actinomycetes > Kitasatosporales > Streptomycetaceae > Kitasatospora > Kitasatospora sp. NPDC057500. The sequence goes on from NZ_JBHVER010000269.1 coordinate 857, forward strand.
CATTCACTGGGATTCACGGAAGCGGGGCACTCGACGTCGTGGGACTCGGACCTCGGCTCGGGCCACTGCTCGGATCGCGGCTCGGGACTCATACGGCCTCGGCCCCCCGCCCGGTCCGGCGCAGCGCCCGGCCGGGGCGCGCACCCGTGGCGCGGCCCCCTTCGACGACGGCGGTGCCGTTCACGTAGACGTGCTCGATGCCGGCGGCGGCCCGCCTGGGCTGCTCGAAGGTGGCGGTGTCCCGGACGCGTTCGGGGTCGAACAGGACCAGGTCGGCGTGGTACCCGGCGGCGATCCGCCCGCGCCGGTGCAGGCGCAGCCGGGCGGCCGGTCGGCCGGTCATCCGGGCGACCGCCTCCTCCAGCGTCAGCACGCCCAACTCCCTCACGTAGCGGGCCAGGTAGCGCGGGAAGGTGCCCCAGGCGCGCGGGTGCGGCCGGGCGCCGACCAGCAGCCCGTCGCTGCCGACGGTGTGCGCTCGGTGGCGCATGATCGCCCGGACGTTCTCCTCGTGGCCGACGTGCTGGAGGATGGTGGTGGCCAACTCGTCGCGGATCAGCAGGTCGAGGAAGACCTCGGTGCCGGTGCGGCCCTGTTCGGCGGCCAGTTCGGCGACGGTGCGGCCGACCGCGTCGGCGAGGCCGGGCGAACCGACGCCGGAGAGCTGGATGGTGGCCCAGTCGGTGACCACCCCGTGGCAGCCGTCGCTGCCCTTCTCCTCCACCTCGTAGCGGATCCGCTCGCGCGCCGCCGGGTCGCCGAGCCGGGCCAGCGTGGCCTGCGGGCCGCCCTCGGTGGCCCAACCGGGCAGCAGTGCCGCCAGGGTGGTGGAGCCGGGCAGGTAGGGGTAGCTGTCCAGGGTGAGGTCCACGCCCTCGTCGAGCGCCCGGTCGACCAGGGCCAGCAGTTCGCCGGCCCGGCCCTGGTTGACGCCGAAGTTCATGGTCGCGTGGGTGAGGTGCAGCGGGCAGCCGGACCGCCGGGCGATCTCGACCATCTCCGCGTACCCCTCCAACGCGCCGGCGCCGTAGGAGCGTTGGTGCGGTGCGTGGAAGCCGCCGTACCCGGCGACGACCCGGCAGAGCTCCACCAGTTCCTCGGTTCCGGCGTACATCCCGGGGGTGTACGTCAGGCCGCTGGACATGCCGACCGCGCCCTCGGCCAGGCCCTGCGCCAACAGCTCGCGCATCCGGTCGAGTTCGGCCTCGCTCGGGGCGCGGTTCTCCCAGCCCATGGCGAGCATCCGCAGCGAGCCGTGCGGCACCAGGTAGCAGGCGTTGACGGCGGGGCCGGTGCGGTCCAGCCGGTCCAGGTAGCCGCCGACGGTCCGCCAGTCCCAGTCGAAGCCGGCCGGGTCGCCGTTCCAGCCGGCGATCTGGCGGCGCAGCGCGGGCAGCGTGGTGTCGTCGACCGGCGCGTAGGACAGGCCGTCCTGGCCGAGGACCTCGCAGGTCACGCCTTGGGTGACCTTGGCCGGGTGCTCGGGCTCGTTCAGCAGGGCGAGGTCGGAGTGGGCGTGCATGTCGATGAACCCGGGGGCGAGCACCAGCCCATCCGCGTCCACCGTCCGGGCCGCCCCGCCGACCGAGTCGCCGAGTTCGACGATCACCCCGTCGGCGATCCGGACGTCCGCCCGGTACCGTCCGGCGCCCGTCCCGTCGACGACCGTGGCGCCCCGGAACACCGTGCCCTTGACGTCGCTGTGCGTGCCGCTCATCAGAAGAACGTCCTGACCAGCCCGGTGACCTTCGGCTCGGCCGCCGAGGCGTCGTCCAGCACCGGGATCAGCGCCCACTTGTCGAAGGCGGTGCACGGGTGGGAGATCCCGAGCCGCAGCACCGCGCCGACCGGGGCGAGGTCGCCCGCGTCGCACAGGAAGGCGTGCTGGTCGTTGAGCGCGGTGATCCGTGCCGCCGTGCCGGTCAGCTCCGCGCCGCCCCGCACGAACTGCGGCTCCGGCAGGCCCTCGTCGAACGGCAGGTCGCGCTTGCCGGCGTCCAGCAGCGCCAGCTGCGGCTCGGGCCGGGACACCACCCGGGCCCAGCCGTGCAGCGCGGAGCGCAGGGCGCCCCCGTCGCGCCCTGCGCCTCGGGAGAGCGGTGAGATGCCCCGGTAGAAGCCGTCGTCGTGCGCGATGTACGCGCCCGAGCGCAGCACCACGAAGGCCTCCGGCAGGGCGCCCAACTCCTCGGCCACCAGGTCGAAGTAGGCACTGCCGCCGGCCGTCACCACCGGCGCGGACCCGTCCGCGTACCGGCCGGCGAGCCGCCCGTGCAGCTCGGCCAGCGACCGCAGGTAGCCGCGTACGGCGGCGAGGCCGCCCTCGCTCGCGTCGTGCGCCAGCGCGCCCTCGTAGCCGCCGATGCCGGCCAGCCGCAGGGTCGGCGCGCTCCGCACGGCCTCGGCGATCCCGACCGCCGCGTCGACGGTGCGCGCGCCGGTGCGGCCGCCCGGGCCGCCGAGTTCGACCAGCACCTCGACCGGGCGCTCGGCGCCGGCGGCGCGCAGTGCCCCGTCCATCAGCCGGACGCTCTCGACCGAGTCCACCCAGGAGGCGAAGGCGAAGTCCGGGTCGGCGGCCAGCTCGCCCGCCAGCCAGCGCAGGCCCGCCGGGTCGAGCAGCGAGTTGGCCAGCAGCACCCGGCGCACGCCGAAGGCACGGGCGACCCGCAGCTGCGGCAGGTTGGCGAGGGTGATGCCGTGGCTTCCGGCGGCCAGCTGCGCCTGCCAGAGCGCGGGCGCCATGGTGGTCTTGCCGTGCGGGGCGAGTGCCACGCCGGCCTCGGCGCACCAGCGGGCCATGGTGCGCAGGTTGTGGTCGAGCGCGCCCGCGTCGAGGGTGAGCAGCGGGGTGCCCAGGTCGGCGAGGGTGGGGCCGGTGGCCAGGTACCGGCGGACGGTCAGGCCCGCGGCCGCCGGTGGCAGCGCTTTGAAGCGCCAGTCGAGCGTCTCCTCGGCCAGGGCGGCCACCTTGCCGGTGTCGAGCCCGGGGCCGGTGCCGCTGCTTGCGAAGGTCTGGTCCACCGTCTTCCTCCATCTGCCATGTTGCAACATGCGCAATGAGGGTTGCACATGCTGGCAGCACGGTTCTAGCATCGGCGCCGGACGAAGGTCAACGACAGCCGCCCGCAGCACGCGGGTCAGGCAGGCTCGCCACAGCACCCCCCACCCCGGCCGGGCCGCAGCACTCCGAGGAGCCCAGCAGATGCCACGCCAGGACGCCGCCGCGAGCCCGGGCACCCCGCTGCCCGGCCGTCCGACGGCCGCCCCGTCCGCGACCGACCCGTCCGCGACCGGCCCGGCGTCCTCCGCCGGAGCCCCCGGAACGGGCCCCGCCACCGCCACACCCCCGGCCCCCGCCGTCCCCGCGGGGAGCCCGTTGGCCGTCTGCGTCGGCGAGTCGATGGCCGTCCTCCTCCCGGACCGACCCGGACCGCTGGAGTCCGTGGAGCACTTCAGCCTCTCGGTCGGCGGCGCCGAGTCCAACGTGGCCGGCGCCCTGACCGCCCTGGGCGTGCCGAGCGCCTGGATCAGCCGGGTCGGCGACGACGGCTTCGGCCGCCGGCTGCTCGGCGAACTGACCGCCCGCGGGGTGGACGTCTCGGCGGTCGCCGTCGACCCGCACCGCCCGACCGGCCTCTACCTCAAGGAGGTCGGCGGCAGCACCGGCGAGCGCCACGACCTCGGCCCGGGCCGCAGCCGGCTGCACTACCACCGGCGCGGCTCGGCGGCCGCCGCCCTCTCCCCGGCCCTGCTGGACGACCCGGCCGCCGCCCGGCTGCTGGCCGGGGCCCGGCTGCTGCACCTGTCCGGGATCACCGCCGCCCTCTCCGACGACTGCCTCGCCCTGCTCCGCGCCCTGCTCGCCGACCGCCGCCCCGGCCGGCTGGTCAGCTTCGACCTCAACTGGCGCCCCGCGCTCTGGCGCGAGCGCGACCCCTCGGTGCTGCCGCCGCTGCTGGACGCCGCCGACCTGCTGCTGCTCGGCGCCGACGAGGCCGAGACCGCCTTCGGCACCGGCGACCCGCTGGAACTGCGCCGGCGCTTCCCCTCACCCGCCACCGTCGTGGTCAAGGACGCCGCCCGGCTGGTCACCGCGGTCGAGCGCGACGGCGCCACCGTCTCCGAGCCCGCGCTCGCCGTCGAGGTGGTCGAGGCGACCGGCGCGGGGGACGCCTTCGCCGCCGGCTACCTGGCCGGCACCGTCCGCGGCCTGGACCAGCGGCGCCGCCTGCGGCTGGGCCACCTGAGCGCGGCCTGCGCGCTGACCGCCCACGGCGACCAGGCCGAGCTGCCTCCCGCCGAGGTGGTCGAGGCGCTGCTCGACGCCGCGCCCGAGGACTGGGCGGCCACCCGGATCTCCGCGGATGGCATCGTGTCTCCTGTCCTGCCCGCACCGACCGCCCCCGTGCACACCACGGCGACCGCCGCCACCGGGGGCGGTGCCGCCGACCCTCGACCGGCCGCCGCCCCGGCCCTTGGAGCACCATGAGCCAGACCGTCACCCGCGCCCTGCGCATCCTCGCCGAACTCGGCGAGGGTGAGCGTTCCCTGGACCAGCTGGCCGAGGTGCTCGGCGTGCACAAGACGACCGTGCTGCGACTGCTCCAGTCCCTCGAAGAGGAACGATTCGTCTACCGGGACGCGGGCTACCGCTACCACCTGGGCGCCGGGCTGTTCGCCCTCTCCGGCCTGGCCCTGGAACAGCGCGGGGTGCGCCGGATCGCCGCCCCGCACCTCGCCGAGCTGAACGCCGCCACCGGCCAGACCGTGCACCTGGCCGCGTACGAGGGCGGCGAGGTGGTCTACATCGACAAGTACGACTCCCGTCACCCGGTGCGGATGTACTCGCGGATCGGCCTGCGCGCCGCCCTGCACAGCGCCGCCGTCTCCAAGGTGCTGCTCGCCGACCTGCCCGCGCCGGAGCGGCGCCGGGTGGTGGCCGGGATCGACTTCGTCCCGCACACCCCCCGCACCCTGGCCACGCCCGAGGCGCTGCTCGCCGAGCTGGAGAAGGTCGCCGCCCAGGGCTGGGCGCAGGACCACGCCGAGCACGAGGCGTTCATCAACTGCGTGGCCGCGCCGATCCGGGACGCCAGCGGCCGGGTGGTCGCCGCCGCCTCGATCTCCGTCCCGGACGTCGTCCTGCCCTACGAGCAGGTGCTTGAGCTGCTGCCGGCGCTCCTCGCCACCACCCGGGCGATCTCCACCGACTGCGGCCAGGTCCCGTACCACCCCGGATTGCCGAACCACCCCTGATTGCCGAACCACCCCCGACCGCACCCCACCGAGGAAGCGAAACCCCGCATGAGCGACAAGACCGAGATCCGCACCGACGGCGCCCCCGCCCCGGCCTGGATGTTCTCCCAGGGCGTCCGCAAGGGCCCGATCCTCCAGGTCTCCGGCCAGGGCCCGCAGGACCCGGCCACCGGCGAGTACCTGTACCACGGCGACGTGAAGGCGCAGACCCGGCGCACGCTGGAGAACGTCAAGGCGATCGTCGAGGCGGGCGGCGCCACCATCGAGGACGTGGTGATGTTCCGCGTGTACCTCACCAAGCGCGCCGACTTCCCGCTGATGAACGAGGTCTACGCCGCGTTCATCGAGGAGAACGTCAAGCCGGGCGGCGTGAAGCCCTGCCGCACCACGATCTTCGTCGAGCTGCCGCAGGAGCCGATGCTGGTGGAGATCGACGCCCAGGCCGTCATCGGCTGACCTCCACGACGGAACCCGTCGGCGGAACCCCCCTCGGGGAACCCGTCGGCGGAACCCGGGGCCCGGACCGCGCGTCCGGGCCCTTTCGCATCCGCCCCGGCGGCGGCGCCTTGCCCTCCCTCACACAACTGATTAGGTTAGGCTCACCTAACCAACAGGCAGGCAGCCCGCCGGAGGTCCCGAACCCATGAGCCCGCACCCCCACGACGCCGAGACCGCCACGGCCGCCGAGACCGCCGCAACCCCCGAGCCGAGCGCCGCCGAACGGATCGGCAGCCTGCTCACCGCCACCTCCTCGGTGGTCCTCCGGACCTGCGGCGAACAGCACGAGCTCACCACCCCCGTCTCGGTGCACGGCTCCCGGCTGCGGCTGCGCGCCCCGCTCGACGCCCCGCTGACCGTCGCCGCCGCCCGCGAGCAGGACGGCCTGCCGGTCGTGCTCGACCTCACCGACATCGCCCCGGTGGCCGTCCGCGACCGGGTCCGCGGCCGGCTCACCCTGGCCGGCCGGCTCCACCTCGCCCACCTCGCCGACGACGGCCTCAGCGTCCACCTCCGCCTGGACGTCGCCCACGCGGTGCTCTCCACCCCGTACGGCACCACCGCGATCACCGGCGACGACCTCGCGGCCGCCGCCCCGGACCCGCTGGCCCGCTTCGAGGCCGGCCTGCTCACCCACCTGGCCGACGACCACCCGGACGCGCTCACCGCGCTCACCCGGCTGCTCGACCCGGCGCTGCTCGTCGAGTCCCCCGCCGTCCGCCCGCTCGCCCTCGACCGCTACGGCCTGGTGCTCCGCCTGGACCACCCGCACGGCCACCGCGACGTCCGCCTGGTCTTCCTCGAACCGGCCCGCGACGCCGACGAGTTCGGCCACCGGGTGCACCAACTGCTGACCGCCGCCGAGCAGACGCTGCCCGCCCGCCTGCCCCGGCTTCGCTGACGGACCCGACGAACCCGCCGACCGACCGTCAAGCACCCACCGGCGCCCCGTCGTCGGCGCGCTCCGCCGCGTCCTCCAGGACGATCCGCCCCATCCGGGCGTACCGCTGCGGCCGGCGGGCGCGCATCCACAGCGCCAGCGCGATCCCGCCCAGGAAGGTGCCGACCACCAGGTACGGGATCAGCCGGAAGAGCAGGGTGCCGGCGGCCGCCCCGGCGGCGGCGTCCCGGTGGACCACCAGCAGCACCACCACCCCCGCCATCGCCACCCCGCCCGCCAGCGGCGCGACCAGCGTCCGGAACCAGTGCCCGGTTTCCGGATGCCGGCCCTGCACGTGGAACCAGCCGACCACGGCGAACGAGCAGAGCGTCTGCACGATCAGGATCGCCATCGTCCCGAGCAGCGCCAGCAGCGTGTAGAGGTGCGTGTAAGGGTCCATGCCGGCCGCCAGGAACCCGGCCACCAGCGCCGCCCCGATCACCGACTGGGCGAGCGAGGCGATGTGCGGCGAGCCGTGCCGCGGATGGGTCCGCCCGAGCGCGGGGTGGATGAACCCCTCGCGCCCGATCGCGTACAGGTACCGGGCCGCGCACTGGTGGAAGGCCATCGCGCAGGCGAACGATCCGCTCACCACAAGCCACTGGAACACCGTGACCGCCCAACCCCCGAAGTGCGCGCCGAGCGGGTCGAAGAACAGGCTGTTGCCGTCCTTGCCGGGGACCAGTCCGTCGGCCACGTCCACCGCGTGCCGGGCCCCGTTGCCGGAGACGATCATCCAGGAGACGAAGACGTAGAACAGTCCGACCCCGATCACCGAGATCAGCGTCGCCCTCGGTACCACCCGCTTGGGATCACGGGACTCCTCGCCGTACATCGCGGTCGACTCGAAGCCGACCCAGGAGCAGAACGCGAAGAACAGCCCCAGCCCGGCGCCCCCGCCGGAACCCACGCCGCGGAAGGCGTTCAGCGGATCGAGCGCCTCCCCGACCATCCCGTCCGGCCCGCCGCCGGTGAACAGCACCGCCAGCGAGACGGCGCCCAGCACGGTGACCTCCAGCACCAGCGCCACCCCGAGCACCCGCGCGGTCAGGTGCAGGTCGAACCAGGCCATCACCCCGATCACCAGCAGCCCCAGCGCCGCGTACCAGCCCCAGGGCAGCTCCACCCCCAGCTGCGCCGCGACCAGCCCGCGCAGCGCGTAGGCGAAGAAGCCGACGACCGCCGCCTCGAAGACGATGTACGCCAGCACCGCCAGCAGCCCCGAGGCCATCCCGACGACCCGGCCCAGCCCGTGCGAGATGTAGCCGTAGAACGCCCCGGCGGCGGTGAGGTGACGGGCCATCGCCACGTAGCCGACCGAGAACACGGTGAGCACCAGGGTCGCGAAGACGTACGCGGCGGGCGCGCCCGCGCCGTTGCCCTGGCCGACCACGATCGGGAGGTTGCCGGTCATCGCGGTGATCGGCGCCGCCGTGGCGACCGCCATGAACACCACGCCCGCCAGACCGACCGAGTCCGCCTTCAGCCGGTCGACCCCCGCTCCCGGCGCGGCGCCCGGTTCAGGACCCGCCCCCGACCGCTGCCCCGTGTCCCCGCGCTGGACGGCCATCCGGCCTCCTTCACCCGCCGTGGCTGTGCCGCCCGCCGGACCGGCCGGGCGATGACTGCCCGACAGCATCCGGGCCCGCCGCACCGGCCGCAAAACGGGCCGACCCGGCGTCACCACCGCCCGGTTGACGCCGTGTTCGACCACGCCGCGCCCCGTTCGAGTCGGGCCGGCCACGACGACGGCCGGCCCGGCTCGCGAGGAAGG
>NZ_JBHVER010000270.1:0-9150 GCF_042802195.1 Kitasatospora sp. NPDC057500
GGCTGGGGGCGGCCCCCAGCCCCGGCGGCCGGTCAGGCCGGTCCGTACCGGTCGGCGCCGCCGGGTCCGCCGGGTCCGCGCGACGCGTGCCCGACCGCCTTGTGCAGGGTGCGCAGGGCCACCAGGAGCAGCCCGATGTCGTCCAGCAGGACCGGGTCCGGGAGCAGGTCGACGGGGCTGACCAGGTAGGCGACGGACGCCCAGAACAGGACCTTGGCCGACATGGGGACGCCGGTCGACGCCAGCAGCCTCCGCGCCCGGACCAGCTTCACGACCAGGACCACCGCGATCGCCAGGGACACGGCCACCAGCGCGCCGCCGACCCACCACAGAACGCCGCCACCGTCCACCGGCCCACCTCCCGCTCGCTCCCGCACGACCCGCCCCCGGCGGGCGGTGCGGCCCGGGCGGGCCCGCGCGGCTCACCGGACGGCCCTGCCCAGGGTACGGAAGACGCCGGGCGGACGCCGAACGGTCCGGCCGGGCGCCTCCTCCGGTCAGGCGTCGAGGACCCCGCCCGCGCGCCTGACGACCGGCGCCTCGGTCGACCACGGGAAGTTGATCCAGTCGTCGGTCCGCTTCCACACGTACTCGCACTGCACGAGGCTGTGCGACTTCTCGTAGATCACGGCCGAGCGCACGTCGGCGACGTGGCCGAGGCAGAAGTCGCGCACCAGCTTCAGCGTCTTTCCCGTGTCGGCGACATCGTCGGCGATCAGGACCTTCTTGTCGGTGAAGTCGATCGCCTCGGGAACGGGCGCCAGCATCACCGGCATGTCGAGGGTCGTGCCCACCCCCGTGTAGAACTCGACATTCACGAGATGAATGTTCTTGCAGTCCAGCGCGTAGGCCAGGCCGCCCGCCACGAACACACCGCCACGGGCGATGCTCAGGATGAGATCGGGCTCGAACCCGTCATCCGCCACCGCCTGCGCCAGCTCGCGCACCGCCCGACCGAACGTCGGATAATCCAGGACTTCTCGTACATCGCTCACCCGCACATTCTCCCCCGTCATCGACCGGCCGACGGACACCGGCACATGCGACCACCATCACGGCAGGAAATTCTTCGGCCACGACCCCCTCAAGTGGGGTCACTCCACCGACCGGAGACGAAGATTCTTTCGTCCCGGCCCGGTACCCCGGCCGACCGGCCCGGCAGGGCTACCCTCGGCGGTATGGAAGCCTCGGACACCGGTGCCCCGGAGCACCCCGTCGGCGCCGCCGAGCTCGCTGGCCTCGCCGGGCTGGTGGGAATGCTGGAGCGGCGCGACGCGGTGGTGCTCAGCGGGGCCGGGCTGTCCACCGAGTCCGGCATCCCCGACTACCGGGGTGCCACCGGTCGCCGCCGCACCGGGACGCCGATGACCTACCAGGAGTTCATCGGCGGCGAGGCCGCCCGCCGCCGCTACTGGGCCCGCAGCCACACCGGCTGGCCGCTCTTCGCCCGGGCCCGGCCGAACGCCGGGCACCGCGCGGTGGAACTCCTGCGCCGCTCGGGCCACGTCGGGGCGGTCATCACCCAGAACGTCGACGGACTTCACCACGCGGCCGGCACCCGCGAGACCGTGGAACTGCACGGCGGGCTCGACCGGGTCGTCTGCCTCGACTGCCGGAGCACCAGCTCGCGGTCCGAACTCGACCGGCGCCTGGAGGAGTTGAACCGCGGCTTCCGTCGGCCGGGGGCCGTGCTGCGCCCCGACGGCGACGCGCAGCTGCCGCAGGAGCTGGTGAACGGCTTCCGCGTCGCGCCCTGCGCGGACTGCGGCGGCGTGCTCAAGCCGGACGTGGTGTTCTTCGGCGAGAACGTGCCCGCCGCCCGGGTCGAGCGCTGCTGTGAACTGGTCGACGCCGCCGGCTCGCTGGTGGTCCTCGGCTCCTCGCTCACGGTCCTGTCCGGCCTGCGCTTCGTACGCCGTGCCGCCCGCGCACGGCTGCCCGTCGCCATCGTCAACCAGGGCCCCACCCGCGGCGACGACCTCGCCGCGCTCCGCCTCGACCTGCCGCTGGGGCCGGCCCTGACCGAGGCCGCCCGCCTGCTCGGCGCCGGCTGACACCGGCGCTCCGGTCCCGAGAGCGCTCGACGGCTCACGCGCGCTCGACGGCCGCCTCGGTCCGGGGCGCCGAACGCCCGGCTCCGATCGCTCCGACGGATCGTGCGCGGCTCCTCCAACCGGGTACACGGAAGCCTCGCGGAGCCCGTCCCTTCCGAGAGCCCGGTCCCACCCGCTCGCACCCGCTCCCTCCCGCTCCCGGCCGGGCATGACCTCGGAGGTCATCGACGCACGGCGGGACCCTCGGGAAGGATGGCGACCACCGCGCCGGAAGACGGTGCGGACCATGGACGGGGAGGAACCTCGGATGACCGCGACGAAGCCGACGACGACCGCCGGAACCCGAGCCGTGCTGGAGGAGCTGCTGCGCCGGATCGGCGAGGGCGACCCGGAGCGCATCGCCGAGCTCTACGCGCCGGAGGGGGACTGGAAGCTGGACTGGCCCGAGGAGGAGCACGGCCGAGCCGACACCCCCTGGATCCGCCACCGCACCACCCGCGCCGACGCCGCCGCGCACTACCGCGCGCTCGCCGAGCATCATGTGCCCGGCGCCGACGCGACCGCGGTCGAGCGCATCCTCGTCGACGGCGACGACGCCGTCGTCCTCGGCGAGATCCGCCGGACCGCCCGCTCCACCGGCCGCCCCTACCGCGCCCGCTTCGCCCTCCACCTGACCGTCGAACAGGGCCTGATCACCCGCCACCACGTCTACGAGGACAGCCTCGCCGTCGCCCGCGCCTTCGCCCCCGCCACCCCGGCCCCCTGACCGGCCCGCCCCGGCGGCCTGGCGCGAGGAGCCCGGAGGTCAGGCGTCCCAGGCGCGGGGGCGCTCCAGGGCCTCCCAGTCGGTGCGGAGCAGGGAGAGCACTGCGAGGTCGTAGCGGCGGCCCCGGTGGAAGCAGGCGGAGCGGCTGACGCCCTCGGGCACGAATCCGGCCCTGGCGAGCACGGTGAGTGCGGCGCCGTTGTCCGTGTGGGTCTCCACCGCGAGGCGGTGCAGCGGGAGTTCGCCGAAGGCCAGGTCGACGAGGGCGTCGAGCGCCGCCGTGCCGTAGCCGCGGCCGCGGTGGCCGGGGCCCAGCACCAGCTCCACGTGGGCCGTCCCGTTGACCATGTCCTGGTCGGTCAGCGCGATGTGGCCGATCGGGACGCCGCTCGGGAGCAGGACGAGGAAGTCGTCACGGTCATCGTTGTCGCGGTCGCGCTCGACGCGCTCGCGCAGCTCGGAGAGCGACCGCGGCCAGAAGCCGATCTCGTGCGCCGCCTCCGGGTCGGAGCGCCAGCCCTGCAGCAGTTCGGCGTCCTCGACGTCGAGTACCGCGAGGCCGACGGACGCGTTGCGCCAGCTGATCACCCGCGCTTCCTCGTCGTCGAAGTCCGTGTCCGTGGTCACGCCGTCCTCGGTCATGGGCGGATGCTACCGGGCGACTACGCACGGGGCTGCCGGAGGGGCGGCGACCGCACCGACCCGTTCGTCGCCGGCAACGGGCACCGGGCACCGCGGCCGGACTGCGGGTGCGCAACGCGCTGCTGAACCGGCGCCGGATCCTCGGCCGGATGCCGGAGCCGGGCGAGCGGGTCAGCAGCCTCGACCCGCCCGACTGCGCGGCCGGGTCGTCGGGCGCCGCCCCGGGTCCCCGGCACGGGGCCGCTCCGGCCGGCTCCCCGCGGGCGCACCGTGGTGGGAACACTCCAAGATCGACCGGTGATCGTTGTCCCCGACGCGGGGCCCGGCCCGGCCGGCTTCGGCGCAGACTGGCGGAGCGCGACGGCCCGGGCGGCCTCCGCGCCCCCTCCTTGCCGACCTCGGACCCAGGGACCCACCGTCATGGACTCGCGCGTTCTCACTCCCCGCAACCGGGGCTTCCTCTTCCTGGACTCCCATCCGGCGGGCTGCCGCCGGGTGGTGGCCGACATGTGGGAGGACTGCCCCGCCGCACCCGGCCTGCCGCCGGAGGACGCGGGGCCGGTGGCGCTGGTCATCGGGTCCTCCGCCGGATACGGCCTCGCGGCCACCGTCGCCGGACTCAAGCGGGCCGGCATCCGGGGCATCGCGGTGTCCTTCGAGAAGGCCCCCACCGAGCGGCGCACCGCCACGGCGGGCTGGTACCGCACCTCGGCCACCGCCGAACTCGCCCGCGACGCCGGGCGGGACCTGGTCTTCCTCAACGGCGACGCGTTCTCCGACGCGATGAAGGAGCAGGTCGCCGACCTCGTCGAGCGGCGGTTCGGCGGCAGCCTGGACTACCTGGTCTACTCGGTGGCCGCGCCCCGGCGCACCGACCCCGGCTCCGGTACGACGTACTCCTCCGTCCTCAAGCCGATCGGGCGGGCCGACCGCACCAGGACGCTGGTCTTCGACGACCGGGGCGCCCCCGAGGTCCGCGAGGTGGAGACCGGACCGGCCGAGGGCGACGACATCGAGCAGACCGTGGCCGTGATGGGCGGCGCGGACTGGGAGCGCTGGATCGACCGCCTCGCCGTCCGGGGGCTGCTGGCCGACGGCTTCACCACCGCCGCGCTGTCGTACATCGGCTCTCCGCTGACCGCGGCGATCTACCGCCAGGGCACCATCGGCGCGGCCAAGGCCCATCTGGAGGCCACCGCCCGGACGCTGGACGAGCGGCTCGCCAGGACCGTGCGCGGGCGGGCCGTGACCTCCGTCAACGGCGCCGCCGTCACCCAGTCCTCCACCGCCATCCCCGGCATCGCCCTGTACACCGGGCTGCTGCGCGGCGTCCTCGGCGAGGGCATGGTCCCGCCCGTCCTTCAACTGGCCGAACTGTGGGACCAGTTCACCGGCGCGACCCCGCTCGCCCTGGACGAGGAGGGCCGGATCCGGCTGGACGCCTGGGAGTTCGCCGACGGCGTCCAGGCAGCGGTGGCCGAACGCTGGGACGCCGCGACGACCGGGACCGTCGCCGCACTCGCGGACCTCGACTGGTTCCGTGCCGAGGTCCAGCGCCTGTACGGGTTCTCGGTGCCGGGCGTCGACTACTCCGCCGCGGTCGCCACCGACGTCCCCTGGCCGGGCCGCACCTTCTGACCCGGCCCGCCTTCCGACCCGGCCGCTCCTCCTGGCCCGCGGTCAGAGCTTGCGGGCCGCGTGCACCTCGTTGAGGTGGATCAGCACGTCGTAGGCCCGGCCGACGGCGAGGCGCGGCATCGGGTCGCTGATGTAGACCGAGCCGGCGTCGTAGGTGGGGCGGCTGACGTCCAGCCAGTCGCGGGCCGTGCGCGGGAGGGTGCGCAGGTCGACGTAGTAGTCGCGGTGGCGGACCCGGTCGAGGGTGTGCTCGTTCATGTCCGGCGTGGCCGGCGGCACGGTGACGGTCTTCCAGCCGCCGGTCAGCACCTCGTCGTTGGTGAGGAAGGAGCCGCTGCCGAAGGTGAAGCCGATGGCGAGGTAGCCGCTGCCGTAGGCGTCGCGCAGGTGGGAGCCCTGCGGCTCGGGGTACATGAAGGTGTCGGTGGCGAGGTAGCCGGTGTGCCCGTTGTGCGCCGACAGCAGGACCTTGCCGCCGGTGCGGCGCTGCCACCACGCGGTGTTGTCGGCCATCGCCCGGTCGCGCAGCTGCTCCGCGGCGGAGACCGAGGCCGGGTCGGCGATGTCGAGGGCGGCGAAGGCGAAGGTCTGGGCGATGTTGCGGGCGTGTTGCACGGCCCATTCGTACGCTTCGTCGCCGGGGGTGCCGCTCGCGGCGACCAGGTCGAGCGCCTGCTGGGCCCCGGCGGAGTTCTCCCGGCGCTCGGCGAGGGGCCTGCCGAGGTAGGCGATGGTGTCGTCCAGGGGCCGCAGGCCCGCGTAGAGCCCGTCGAGCGCCGGCAGCGCGTCCGGCCGGGCCTGGCGGACGTAGGAGGCGACCCGCTCGAAGACGGCGTCGCCGAGCCCGGGGGCGCCGATGTCGTCGCCCAGGAAGTGGAGCGGGCGCTGCGGGCGGCTCAGGTTGTACGCGCGCATCCAGGAGATGAGGTCGGCGAACTCCTCGCGCTCCCAGGGGCTGCCGCCCAGCGCGTCCTTGACGACCTGCCGCGCGTCGCCGGGGCCGCCCTGGACGTACGCGTCGACCAGCAGTCCGCTGGTCCAGCTCGTCTCCAGGGCGAAGGTGGTGAAGCCCTTCTCCTCGACGAGGTGTCGGAAGAGCCGGTGCTTCATCGCGAAGAACTCGTGCGAGCCGTGCGTCGCCTCGCCGAGGCCGACCACCTCGGCGTCGCCGATCATCGCCGCGAGCGCGCGGAGGTCGGTGCTCGGGCCGCCGGGCTCCGTCGTGCGCAGCGGGCGGGCTGCCCGGTCCAGGGCCCGTACGACGGCGGTGTGCCGGGCGCCCTCCGCCTCCGCCGTGACCGCCGGCTGCCCCATGGGCTGTCCCACCGGGGCGGCGACCGCCGCCACCGGGGCCAGCACGGCCGCCGCCGCCACGGCCGCCGTCGCCGCCAGCAGTCCCCGCCGCCCGATCCGCTCGCTGTCCGCCATCGCTGTGTCCGCTCCTCAACTCGTAGGTCCCGGGATTCCGGTGAGTTGATCATCACGGTGGCGGCGGTGGCGGCGCGCTGGGGACGGCCCCCGACTTTCCTGGGGGTAGCCCCCCGGCCGGATTCGGCGGCCGTCCCCCGGCCCGGAGACGGCCCGCCGTCCGTTACGGGGGCGTTCCAGGGGCTGCGTCACAGGGCGCGCAGGGCCCGCTCGCACTCCCGGCAGCGCTGCTCGGCGAGCGCCGGCGGGTACCAGGGCTCGCCCAGGCCCGGCCGGAAGTGCGCGTGCTCCATGTCCCCGGTGTCCCGCCCGCACAGGGTGCTCGGCAGCGGGTCCTCGGGCACGTCGGGATCCGATCCGGCGGCGTGCACGGCCGCCACGGCGGGCTCGACCCCGTCGGGGCCGAGCACCCGGGCGGGTTCCAGCTCGTAGAGCACGACGATCGAGGCCATGGCACGAGGATCGTCCGCCGCGGCCTCCCGGACACCCCGGGGTGGGCTGTTCGTGGGCACTCGTGGGCACCCCGCCGGGCAGCGGGCCCTCCAGTGCCCGGCGCCGCAACGGCCCGAACCGGGACCAAACGCCCGGGCCGCCAGGGACCTCCGGGCCTCGAACCAGGTCCCGGTGGGCCGCTCCGCCGCTCCCTGCGGCGCGGCAGGCTGGTGAGCACGGCGCGCAGCGCTGCCGTCCTGGCCGTCGCGGGTCCTCACCCGTCCGGACCAGCCGCGTTGCCGCCGAAGAGGCCGTTGGCGAGCGTGGGCGAGGCATGCCGGCGCGCGGACGGCCGGCTCACCGATCGAAGGAGTGCACGTGTACTGGAGCAGCGGTAACTACGAGGCGTTCGCCCGGCCGCGCAAGCCCGAGCGGGCCGACCGGGCGAGCGCCTGGTTCGTCGGCTCGGGCCTGGCCTCGCTGGCGGGGGCGGCGTTCCTGGTACGCGATGCGCAGGTGCCCGGCGAGCGGATCACCGTCCTGGAGCGGCTGCGGCTGCCCGGCGGCGCGCTGGACGGCATCAAGGAGCCGGAGAAGGGCTTCGTGGTGCGCGGCGGCCGGGAGCTGGAGGACCACATGGAGTGCCTGTGGGACCTCTTCCGCTCGGTGCCCTCGCTGGAGGTCGAGGGCGCCTCGGTGCTCGACGAGTTCTACTGGCTGAACAAGGACGACCCGAACTTCTCGCTCCAGCGGGTCACCGAGCAGCGTGGCCGGGACGCCCGTACCGACGGGCTGTTCGCGTTGAACGACCGGGCGCAGAAGGACCTGGTGCGGATCTTCCTGGCCACCCGTGAGGAGGTCGAGGGCAAGCGGATCGACGAGGTCTTCGGCCGCGACTTCCTGGACAGCAACTTCTGGCTGTACTGGCGGACCATGTTCGCCTTCGAGGAGTGGCACGGCGCCCTGGAGATGAAGCTCTACCTGCACCGCTTCGTCCACCACGTCGGCGGGCTGCCGGACCTGTCGGCGCTGAAGTTCACCAAGTACAACCAGTACGAGTCCATGGTGCTGCCGCTGACCCGCTGGCTGATCGACCAGGGTGTGACGTTCCGCTACGAGGTCGAGGTCACCGACATCGACTTCGACCTCACGCCCGGGCGCAAGCGGGCGACCCGGATCCACTGGACCGAGGCGGGGAAGCCCGGCGGGGTGGAACTCGGCGAGGACGACCTGGTGTTCACCACCATCGGCTCGCTCACCGAGAACTCCGACAACGGCGACCAGCACACCCCGGCCCGGCTGAACGAGGGGCCGGCGCCGGCCTGGGACCTGTGGCGGCGGATCGCCGCCAAGGATCCGGAGTTCGGCCGCCCCGAGGTGTTCTGCGGCAACATCCCGCAGAGCAAGTGGGAGTCGGCGACCGTCACCACGCTGGACCCGCGGATCCCCCGGTACATCCAGCAGGTCGCCAGGCGCGACCCGTTCGGCGGCGGGGTGGTCACCGGCGGCATCGTGACCGCCCGTGACTCCTCCTGGCTGCTGAGCTGGACGGTCAACCGGCAGCCGCACTTCAAGCAGCAGCCGGCCGACCAGGTCGTGGTCTGGCTGTACTCGCTGTTCGTCGACCGGCCGGGCGACTTCGTCCGCAAGCCGATGCAGGAGTGCACCGGTGAGGAGATCGCCCAGGAGTGGCTGTACCACCTGGGCGTGCCCGAGGCGGAGATCCCCGGGCTGGCCGCCGAGGCCGCCCGGTGCGTGCCGGTGATGATGCCCTACGTCACCTCGTTCTTCCTGCCGCGCAAGGCCGGCGACCGGCCGCAGGTGGTGCCGGAGGGGGCGGTGAACTTCGCGTTCATCGGCCAGTTCGCCGAGACCGGGCGGGACTGCATCTTCACCACCGAGTACTCGGTGCGCACCGGCATGGAGGCGGCCTACCGGCTCCTGGACGTCGAGCGCGCGGTCCCCGAGGTGTTCAACTCGACCTATGACGTGCGCAAGCTGCTCGCGGCGACCAGCCGGCTGCGCGACGGCGCGGAGTTGAGCCTGCCCGGGCCGGAGTTCCTGCGCAAGCGGCTGCTGCACCGGATGGAGGCGACCGAGGTCGGCGCGCTGCTGGAGGAGTTCGGGCTGATCGACGGGGGCCGGTAGCCGTACGCCGACCGGCCCGGCGGGTCCGCGAACCGCTCCGGG
>NZ_JBHVER010000271.1:0-9036 GCF_042802195.1 Kitasatospora sp. NPDC057500
CCCCGGCACCGGGGCCGGGTGACCCGGGCCCGGCGGAGGCCGATCAGGGCGGCGAGGCTCCCGGGGCGGGCGCCGCGGTGGGCACCGGAGTGGGCGCGGATGCGCGGACGGGCGGGGCCGGGCATGAGCTTTCGGGCTCGCTCGCGGCCGTGCTCGACGGGCTCCCGGGCAACGGGCCCGCGGCGGGTGGTTCCGTGGCTGCTCCCGTGGACGACGCCGCGGGCGATGCGGTCGCGGGCAACGTGCCGGTCGGCCTGCCGATTGCCCTGCCGGGCGGCCTGCCGGACGGCAGCGACGGGGTGGTGGTGAGCGGCGAGCTGGTCGCGCGGTACCCCGAGGGCGTCGGCCCGCAGGGCCAGGACGACCCGACGGCCAACGGCGGCCTGCCGGTGGGCTCCCCGATCCCCGGGCTGCCGGGCGCGGTGGTCGTGGCACGGCCCAGCCGGCCCTGGCCGTACCCGGACGCGGACGGCCTGGAGGCGTACACGGACGGCTTCGGGGGCGGCGGGTTCGGGGACGGCGGCTGGTTCGGCGACAGCGGGTTCGGCGACGGGCCGGGCGACGGCGCCGGGGCCCGGGGCGGGGCCGAAGCGCCGCCGGCCGCGCCCGTGGCGCCCGCGCACCAGCGCGCCGAGGAAGCCGAGGCGCGGTACGGGCCCGAGGGCGAGCTGCGCACACCGCGCGTCCTGCCCCAGCGGGTCCGCAACGCGAGCCTCGCCGAACAGCTGCGCGAGGCCCACGCGTCCTCCGCCGCCCCCTACGGCCCCTCCGGCCCCGCCTCGCCGCCGGCCGACGACCCCTCGCCGCAGCGCTCGCGGGCCACCATGGCCGCCATCCAACACGGCACCCGCACCGCCCGTGCCACCCCCACCGACCCGGACGTGCCTTCCGCAGCTAAGGAACAGCAGTGATGACGCAGCAGCACACCGACACCGAGCGCGACCTCAACTGGCTGCTGGACCAGCTGGTGGCGCGGGTACCGGAGACCCGGCACGCCATCGTGCTCTCCGAGGACGGCCTGCTGGTCGGGCTCTCCCGGGGGCTCGACCGGGCCGACGCCGAACACCTGTCGGCCGTCGCCTCCGGACTGCAGAGCCTCGCCCGCGGCGCCGGCCAGCGGTTCGACGGCGGCCGGGTGCGGCAGACCGTGATCGAGATGGACCACCTGTTCCTGTTCGTCACCGCCGCCGGCCAGGGCGCCCGGCTCGCCGTGCTCACCAGCGAGTCGGTCGACGCCGGGCTGATGGCCTACGAGATCAACATGCTGGTCAAGCAGGTCGGTCAGTACCTCACCGCAGCACCGCGCAGCGACGCCGGCCAACCGGATGCGGGTGGCGGTGCGTGACCGTCGACGCCGCCGAGGCCTGGTTCTTCGACAAGGAGGCCGGCCACCTGGTCCGCCCCTACGCCATCACCAACGGGCGCACCGGCCCGGTCCGTGACGGCTTCGCGCTGATCACCCTGGTGGTCAGCGCCGACCCGCTCGCCGACACCAGCCGGATGACGCCCGAACCGGCCGCGATCCTCGACCTCTGCCGCGAACGCCCGCTCGCGGTCGCGGAGATCGCGGCCGTCCTGGACCTCCCGGTGAGTGTGGTCAAGGTGCTCCTGGACGACCTCGCCGAGGCCCGGATGATCCTCACCCGGGCACCCGTCGAGCTCGCCGAGGCACCGGACATCGCGTTGATCCAGGCCGTGATCGAGGGCATCCGCCGGCTCTGACCCGGCGCCGTTCCGTCCGCCCCGACCGCCCCGTACCTCGCCCAGTTCCCCTTCAGGAGACCCGACGTGACGACCAAGAGCCTGGTGCCGGGCGCGGTCAAGATCCTCATCGCCGGCGGCTTCGGCGTCGGCAAGACCACCATGGTCGGCTCGGTCAGCGAGGTCGAACCGCTGCAGACCGAGGAGCGGATGACCCGCGCCAGCATCGGGGTCGACAGCCTCGACGGCGTCCACGACAAGGCGACGACCACCGTCGCCATGGACTTCGGACGGATCACCGTCCGCGAGGACCTGGTGCTCTACCTGTTCGGCACGCCGGGCCAGTTCCGCTTCTGGTTCATGTGGGACGACCTGGCGCTCGGCGCGCTCGGCGCCATCGTGCTGGCCGACACCCGGCGGCTGGAGACCAGCTTCGCCGCCGTCGACTTCTTCGAGCAGCGCGGCATCCCCTTCGCCGTCGGCGTCAACTGCTTCCACGGACGCCGCGACTGCGCCCCCGAGGACGTCCGCCGCGCGCTTGACCTCGACCCGGACGTGCCCGTGGTGCTGTGCGACGTCCGGGAGCGCGCGTCCAGCAAGGAACTGCTGCTCGCCCTCCTCGACCGGGTCCACCGGAACGCGCTCGCCGCGCACGCCTGAGGCCGCCGGCGAGGCTGCCTAGACCGCCGAAGCCACAGGGGCTGCCGGGGCCGTAGAACCCGTCGGGGCCGCCGGAGCGACCGGAGCGGCCGGGGTCGGCTCCAGGTCGTGCAGGGCCCGGACCAGTGGCGCCAGTTCGGGGAGGCCGGCGGCCTCGGTGAGCGTCCCCTCCAGGGTCGCGTCGTGCAACGGGCGCGCCGCGGCGAGCAGTTCGCGGCCCTGCGGGGTCAGCTCGGTGTAGATGCCGCGCCGGTCGTCCGCGCAGAGGTAGCGGCTGAGCAGCCCCCGCTCCTCCAGCCGGCTCACCAGCCGGGTGGTCGCGCTGCTGCTCAGCGCCGCCGCACGGGCCAGCTGCTGCATCCGCATGTGCCAGCCGTCCTGCCTCGACAGCGCCTCCAGCACCGTGTACTCGACCACCGAGAGCCGGTGCTCCGCCTGCAGCGCCTTCTCCAGCGCCGAGTCGATCAGCCCGTGCAGCGCCGCGAGGGTCCGCCAGCCGCTGGCGCGAATCTCGGCGGCGTCGTCCTGGATCCCCATGGCTCGCCCCTCTCTGTTCCCGGTGGAACGTTCTTCCCTGTCCGATTATGCCATTTGGCGCGGCTTACCTGCTTGTGCAAATAGTTCGCCTCACCGGTCCGGGGCCGCCTCCCGGGGAGCGGTCTCCGGCAGCCCGGACCAAGCGGTCACGCAGAGCGCCGAGGCCAGTTCCTCCTCGTACCAGGCCGCCGCCAGCCAGGCGGACGCGAACGCGCCGTGGTCGTCCGCGATCACCCGCCCGAAGACGTCACGCTGCTGGTCCACCGCCGACGCGAGCAGCCCGTCGAGCAGCGCCGCACCGGTGGCCAGCCCCGCCGACCGCAGCCGGGCCCGGTCACCGTCGACCGCCCGGGAGCCGAGCGCCAGCGCGGCCCGCCCACCGGTCACCGCCTGCGCCACCCGTCGGGCGAGCAGGTGCACGGGGGTGGCCGGCGCCTCGCCACCCGTGGGCGCGCCGGCCGCCGGCACGCCGGGCACCGGGGGGCCGACGGGGCCGGCGGGCGGGAGGGTGAGGTCCGCCGTCTGGAGGCGCTCCAGGCCCAGGTTGACCCGGGCCGCACGGTCGGCGGGCAGCGCCAGGGCGGGCTGCTCGCGGGGCACGGACCCGTCGCGGGGCACGGACCCGTCGCGGGGCACAGGCTCGTCGCGGGGCACAGGCTCGTCGTGGGGCACAGGCTCGTCGTGGGGCGCAGGCTCGTCCCCCGGCGGCACGCCGACGGCCAGCAGCCTCAGCTCGGGGCGGGCCGAGCGCTCCAACCGCCCGATCACCCGCAACCGCAGGCCGGGGGCGGTGGCGAGCAGCGCCAGGTTGCCCCGGTACGCCAGCCCCGGGTGGTCGTGCGCGGCGCGCAGCGCCACCACCGCGCCGTCGCACTCCGCCAGCAGGCGCGGCTCCCCGCCCGGCCCGCACGGCACCGCGCCGAGCAGCGTCACGTCCAGGAAGAGCAACTCGCTCCCGGCCGGCCGGGCCTCCGCCGGCAGCGCCCCCGCCGTGAGCGCCCGCGCCACCTGGGCGGCCGGCGGTTCGCCCCAGAGCCGGGCGAGCGGCTCCGCCGTCCAGGCCGCACCCGCCGCGCGGACCGCCCGGACCGAGGCACCCGCACCGAGCCGTCCGGCCGCCGACCTGGTCGCCCCCTGCACCGCCAGCCCGGCCCGGGTGAACTCGCGGTGGCTGAGCATCGCGTCCCCCAGCCGCACGGCCCTGTTCCCGGCCCCGACCGCCTGCGGCGCCGCCGCCGTGGCGTCGGTGTGCGGCATGACCTCCGCCATCGTGTGCAGCCCGCCGCCCGCGTCCACCGCCCAGGTGAGCACCCCCGCGTGGGTGGCGGTCAGCACCGGCTCGGCGAACAGCCCGTAGAGGCGCAGGCCGCCCGCCGGCGCGTAGGACTGACGGGCCACCCCGCGCAGCTCCGCGACGGAGGGTTCCGGCGCGACGGCCTCCGGCGCGGCGGCGAGGGCCAGTGCCGTGCTGAGGCCGAGGAGTTCGCGCAGGCCGGCCACCAGGTCGGCGAGCCGGTGGTCCGGCTCGCCCGAGCGGGCGGCGCGGATCCGGGTGACCACGGCCACCGCCGCGGCCGCAGGCCGGTACAGGCCGGCCAGCCGGGCCTGGTGGGCCGCGCGCAGCAGCTCCGCCTGGAGCACCGCGCCCGCGCCACCGACCCCCGCCGCCAGCACGGCGGCGCCCACCCGGTGCAGGTGCCCGGCGGCGGCCCGCTCGGCGGCGGTGAGCTCCTCCGCGGGGTCGGCGAGGGCGGCGGGTTCGACGGGGGCGGACGGTGCCGGGTGAACCGGCCGGCCCGCCCGGTCCGTCAGGTCCGTCCGGCCCGACGGCGGGACCTCGGTGGTCGCCGCATCCCCGTCGGCGGGCGGCTCGTCGTCGGCGAGCGGGCAGACCGTGACCGCCGCGGCCCGGTGCACGCAGGCGGGTGCCAGCAGGCAGCCGCAGCGCACGTCCGCCTGGTCGGCGACCACCCCGCCCGGCGCGTGCAGGACGAGCACCGTCTCCTCGTCGACGGCGATCCGCCACTCCTCGCCCGTCCGCTCCACCGGCCGCTCGGCCAGCTTGGCGGCCGCGCCGTCCAGCCGCTTCTGCAGCCGCGCCGAAAGCCCGGCCACCACCTCGGCGACCACCTCCGGCCGGACCGCCGGCCACTGCGCGTCCGTCACTGCCCCTGCCACCTCCGTCATCGGACCTTCTCCCCCACCCAGCGGGCCAGCTCCAGCGGGCTGAGCGCCGCCACCGGCATCCCGGCCGCGACCAGCCGGCCCGCGACCGCCTTCGAGTACCGGGCCGTCCCGGTGTCGTCCAACGCGGCGCAGCCCAGCAGATGGCAACCGGAGTCGACCAGCGCCCGGGTCTGCGCGAGCAGCCCGTTGACCGGGCCGCCCTCCTCGAAGTCGCTGACCACCGCGATCAGCGTGCGGGACGGCACGGTCACCAGGCTCCGCGCGTACTTCAGACCGCCCGCGATGTGCGTGCCGCCGCCGATCCGGACCTCCAGGAGCAGCCCCAGCGGGTCCGCCACCTGGTCGGTCAGGTCGACCACCTCCGTGGAGAAGGCGACGAAGTGGGTGCTCAGCGAGGGCACCCCGGCCAGGATCGACGCGGTCAGCGCCGCCCAGACGGTGGACGCCTCCATCGAGCCGGAGACGTCCACGACCAGGATCAGCCGCCAGTCGGACGCCTGGCGGGCCCTGGTCCGGAAGACCGGGCGCTCCGGCACGATCACCATCGGGCCCGGCTCGCCGCCCGACGGACCACCGGCGGGGTCGGCCGGGCGGGCGGTGGCGAGGTTGGCGCGGATGGTCCGGTGCAGGTCCAGGCCGCCGCCGGGGCGACGGCTCGGGCGCGGCACGCTGATCCCGGTGAGGGCGGGGCGCAGCCTGGTCGCCAGCTCCCGGCTCAGCTCGTCGACCAGGCGCCGGACCAGCGGACGCAGCCCCGCCAGCCGGGCCTCGGGCAGGCCGCCCGCGTGTTCCAGGACGGTGCGCAGCAGGTCGACCGAGGGGCGGACGGCGCCGGGGTCGATCGCCTCCAGGGCGTCGCCGCGCCCCTGGGCGACGGCGGCCGCCAGCACCTCCTCCCGAAGGCCCGGCCCGAACAGGGCGGTCAGCTCCTCGGCCCACTCGCGCACCCCCGGGTACGGGGCCTCGCGCCCGCCCCGGCTGCCGCCCGCCCCGCCCCGGCCCTCCAGTCCGGGGCCGGAGCCCTCGCCGTGTCCCGTGCCGTACAGCTCGTCGAGCGCGGTCGCGAGGCGGGCGGCCCGGCCGGCGAGGCCGCCACTGCCCGGGCGGCCGAGCAGCAGCCGCCAACGCTCGGCGGGGACGAGGGCGTGGGTGGGGGTGGGGGTGGGGGTGGGGGTCGCGGTGGGGGCTTCGGTCCTGGCGGGGACGGGGGCGGGGGCCTCGGCGGTGGGTGCGGGGAGGAGGGCCGGGAGCAGCCCTCGGCGGGCGAGCGCGGCGCGGGCGGCCAGGTCGGCGCGGGACCAGTCGGCGAGCAGCGCGGGCGGCACCTCCGCGGGGAGCGTGTCCAGCCGGGTGCCCAGGCGTTCCTCGACCAGCTCCAGCAGCCGGTCGCGGGCGGCCGGGCTGAGCGTGTCGAACCCGCCGCGCAGTGCGGGCAGGCGGTCCAGGAAGGCGCCGTCGGCGAGGGTGACCACCCGTTCCAGCACCGGTTCGAGGACTTCGGGGGCGGTCGAGAGCAGCCCTTCGGCGGCCGTGAGCAGTCCGACGAGGGACCGTTCGAGGGCGTGCCGGGCGTCGGGCCCGGTGGCGCCGTCGACCCAGGAGGCGGCCCGGCCGCCGAACACGGTCGGCTCCTCCTGCCGGAGCAGCACCCGCACCGCCCCGGCGGCGCCGCGTACGAGGGGGCTGCCGCCGTCGGCGAGTTCGGCCAGCGTGTGCCGGAGCCGGACGCCCCCGGACAGGTCCGCCCGCCGCGCCAGCTCCACCAGCGCCCGGGCGTCGTCCGCCTCGTCCGACCCGCCCAGCCCCTCCAGCTGCCGCACCGCCGCCACCGTCACCACCTCGGCCGCCGCCGCCAGCCGCGCGAGAACCCGGTCCACGGCAGGCAGCCCGCCGGGCGCCACGACCACGGGCGCCGGGCCGGACGCAGCTTCGGCGCCGGCCGAAGGGGTACCCGGAACCGTCTCGGGCTCACCCGCCGGCGCAGCGGCGGGGGCCGGGGCCGCGGAGTCGGCGGCGGGCGAATCTGCGACGGGCGGGTCTGCGGGAGCGGGGTGGTGGGTGGCGGTGAGGCGGTCCAGGAGGGAGAGGGCGTTGAGGAGGTCGGGGAGGGTGCCGCCGGAGGGGAGGACGGCGGTGAGCTGGGTGAGGCGGGTGTCGGTGAGGGCGGGGAGGCCGCAGGCGGCGGCGTCGGCGAGGCCCCGGAGCACCTCGCCGGCCGTGGGGCCGTCCGCCTGGAGTTCGCGGCGGAGCCGTTCGCGCAGGGCGCCCTCGGCGGCCTGCGCCGGGGTGACGCCTCGGGTGCCGGCGACGGTCAGCATGGCGGCGACGGCCGGGGTCCAGCGCACGCGCCAGCGGGTGGTGAGGGTCTCGGTGCCGCCCGCGCCGGCGGTCTCGACGGGTTCGGCGTAGGGGACGCCGCAGGCGGTGAGGCGGTGGAGGAGGAGTTCGCGGCGCCGGTCGAGGGGCGAGCGGAGCGGGTCGAGCCGCAGTTCGCGGGGAGCGGGCTCGGCGGTGTCGCCGGGGCCGGGGAGGCCGAGGTCGGCGAGCAGCCGCTCGACGGCGGGGGCGAGGCCGCTGCGCGGGGCGGCCGGGGTGGGCTCGCCGGTGCGGGTGCCGATCAGGACCTTCTCCAGCGCGCGGGCGACCGCCCGGCCCCGACCGAGGGGCTCGCCCTGGGCGAGGACGGTCTGCACCGCCTCGACGAGTTCGCCGCGGCCGGGGGCCGCGAGTGCGCGCAGCCGGGCGAGGTCGCCGGCGAGCCGGACGATCTCGCGGGCGTCGGCCGGGCCGGAGGGGTGGTCCTGGGCGCGCAGGGCCTCGCAGATGCGCACGGCGGTGCGGACGAGTGCCTCGGCGAGCCGGTCCGGGTCGCCGGCGGCGTCGAGCACGGTGTGCTGCCACTCGGGGTCGCGGATGCCGGCCGGGTAGCCGGAGCGGGCGTCGAGCAGCGGGTAGGTGTAGGGGATCAGGGAGACGACGTGCCGGGAGTCCGGGGCGGGCCCGGCGGTGTGCTCGTCGGCGGGGTCGCCGGTGGGGTCGCCGGCGACGTCGGCCTGCTCCGCGTCGGCCCCGGCCGGGGTGAGCGCGGGGGCGTGGAAGGCGCCGATGACGGCGGCGACCCGGCGGCCGCCGGCGCCCGCCTCCCGGATGCGCTCCCGCATCCAGGCCTCGCGCCGCCGGTCGTACGGGTCGACTCCGGGGCCGTCCTCGGCGTCGCGGCGCAGCGCCCAGCCGACCAGCAGGGCGGCGCGCCGCACGGCCTCCGGGGTGGAGCCGGGGGCGGCGGTCTCGACCAGGCGGTCCCAGAGGTCCTCGTCGTCGTCGCGGCCGGTGAGCCGGTGGCGCAGCGCGTCGGCGACGCCGGGGCGGGCTTCGCCGCCGGGGCGGGCGTGGCCGCGTTCGGTGTGGCGGTCGCGGATGGCGAGGGGCAGGTCGCAGGCGACGGTCTCGACTCCGTGGCGGCGGGCCCAGCGCAGGGCGGCCAGTTCGGGCGAGAAGTCGGCGAAGGGGTAGAAGGCGAGGCCGGTGCCGTGGCCGGCCTCGGCGCCGAGGCCGTCGGCGTGCTCGTCGGACCGGTCGGCGGCGGGGGCGGCGGCGAGGGCGACCGGGGCCTTGGTGGCCTCGTCGGCGAGCAGGTCGAGCCAGGGCTGGAACTCGGTGGGCAGCTCGACCAGCAGCACGTCGGGCGCGGCGGTGTCGAGCAGGGCGGGCACGACGGCGCTGAGCGACGGCGCGTGGTGGCGCACCCCGATCAGGTAGGGGCCGGGCGTGTCGAGTCCGGACGAGGCCAGTCGGGCGGCCTGGGCCTCGACCGTCCCGCGCGGGTCGTCGAGACCGGGGCCCGCCCCGCCGGGCGGCACCGCGCTGCTCATGTGTTCACCTCTCGGTGGAAGGTCGGGAGATCGGGAGGTCGGGAGTCGGGGGTTCGGGAGTCGGGGTTCGGGAGTCGAG
>NZ_JBHVER010000272.1:0-8982 GCF_042802195.1 Kitasatospora sp. NPDC057500
GGCCCCCCCCCCCCCCCGGGGGGGCACGTTGCGGTGGGGGGGGGGGTAACCCCGGGTGTCGCCGGGGGTTCCCACGCCGGAGGGGCGGGCGGTTTGCTGGCGGGGAGGGCCGGGAACCCGGTAGGGTCACCGATCGTTGCGAACAGTGACCGAGTGGCGACTCGCTGGTGAGCGTACGCCGGTGCACTGACTGCGCGCCGCTCCGGATCCGGACGCGACGGGGCGATGTGCCGGGCGAGGGGGTGCGGCTAGCATGACCGGGGTAGTGGTGGGCAGTACGCGGGTGCCTTCCCCAGGTAGGCAGGCGACAGGAGGGCGCGTCGTGATGCAGAAGGCGAAGATCCTCCTGGTCGACGACCGGCCGGAGAACCTGCTGGCGCTGGAGGCGATCCTCTCGGCGCTGGACCAGACCCTGGTCCGGGCGGCGTCCGGCGAGGAGGCGCTCAAGGCGCTGCTCACGGACGACTTCGCGGTGATCCTGCTGGACGTCCAGATGCCCGGGATGGACGGCTTCGAGACCGCCGCCCACATCAAGCGCCGCGAGCGCACCCGGGACATCCCGATCATCTTCCTCACCGCGATCAACCACGGCCCGCACCACACCTTCCGGGGTTACGCGGCCGGCGCGGTGGACTACATCTCCAAGCCGTTCGACCCCTGGGTGCTGCGCGCCAAGGTCTCGGTCTTCGTCGACCTCTACATGAAGAACTGCCAGCTGAAGGAGCAGGCCGCGCTGCTGCGGCTGCAACTGGAGGCGAGCGGCGCCGAGCCGGCCATCGGCGGCGCGCTGCTCGGCGAGCTGTCGGCCCGGCTGGCGGCGGTCGAGGAGCAGGCCGAGTCGCTGACCAAGCAGCTGGACGGCACCGAGGACGGCGGGGCGGCGGCCACCGCGGCGCATCTGGAGCGCAAGCTGGCCGGCCTGCGGCGCGCGCTGGACGCCCTGCGCCCCGGCACCGACTGAGCGTGCCCCGGGTTCACCCGTCCGGGTGAACCCGAGTGGGGTGACGGTGTGTCGGCGACACGTCCCGGGGCCCCGGACGCACCACGTGGGCACAGGTGGTGTGCCCCGGTAGGCTGCTGACTCATGGCCACACGTACGCCCGGAAGCGCGGCACGCAACCCGAGTCCGGGACCGTCCAAGAAGGCCGCGGCGAAGGCTCCGGCCAAGCCTCCCGCCAAGAAGGCGGCAGCGAAGAAGGCCGCCCCGGCGAAGAAGGCGGCGGCCAGGAAGACGGCCCCCCCGCCGCCGCCCCCCGCGTCCCGGCCGATACTCTTCCGCGCCGTGCGCGCCGTCTGGCTCGGCACGGCGCACGGCATCGGCGCGGTCTTCCGCGGCTTCGGCGACGGTGCCAAGAACCTGGACCCGGCGCACCGCAAGGACGGCCTCGGCCTGATGCTGCTCGCGCTGGCCCTGGTCACCGCCGCCGGTACCTGGTTCAGCCCGCAGGGCTGGCTGGGCGAGGCGGCGACCAACGTGGTCTCCGGCCTGTTCGGCCGGCTCGACGTGCTGGTGCCGTTCCTGCTGGCGGCCGTCGCGATCCGGCTGATGCGCCACCCGGAGCTGCCGGAGGCAAACGGGCGGATCATGATCGGCCTGACCACCCTGCTGGTCGGCGTGCTCGGCCTGGTCCACATCGGCTGCGGAGCGCCCGTGATGGGCAGTGGCGCGACCCGGATACGGACGGCCGGCGGCATCATCGGCTGGGCCGCCTCCACCCCGATGATGGCCGCCGCGGGGCCGGCCCTCGCGGTGCCGCTGCTCCTGCTGCTGGCGTTCTTCGGCCTGCTGGTCACCACCGCCACCCCGGTCAACCGGATCCCCGAGCGGATGCGCGCGGTGGGCGTCCGGCTGGGCGTGGTCGAACCCGGTCCGCAGGACCTCGAAGGGGGGCGTGCGCCGGAGCGCGAACTTTCCAACGAGCCCCCCGAGGACGCCGATCCCTCCGCGCTGCCGTTCACGGTGGACACGGACGGTGACGACCCCTCGGACGAGGTGGCCCGCCGGCGCCGCCGCAAGCGCAAGCAGCCCGACGAGGCGCCCGCGGACGAGCCGGACATGTTCGCCAAGGAGCCGCTGGACCCGTACACCACCCGCAACCTCGCCGCCGGCGCCGCCGCCGACCTGGACGGCGCGCTGGTCTACGGTGTGCCCGCCTCCTCGGCGGTGGCGGACATGATGCATCAGGTGCAGGACCGCACCGCCCCGCCGGAGGAGCCCGCCGTCCCGGCCGCCCGCACCGGGGGCGCCGGCCCCGGAGCCCCCGAGGAGCACGGCCCCGCGCCGGTCCGGATGGAGCAGCTCCAGCTCGCCGAGGGCCTCACCTACGCCCTGCCCTCGCTCGACCTGCTGGAGCGCGGCGGCCCGGCCAAGGCCCGCAGCGCCCTCAACGACGAGGTGGTGGCCCAGCTCACCGGCACCTTCACCGAGTTCAAGGTGGACGCCAGGGTCACCGGCTTCACCCGCGGCCCGACGGTCACCCGCTACGAGGTCGAGCTCGGCCCGGCGGTCAAGGTCGAGCGGATCACCGCGCTGGCCAAGAACATCGCGTACGCGGTGGCCAGCCCGGACGTGCGGATCATCAGCCCGATCCCGGGCAAGTCCGCGGTCGGCATCGAGATCCCCAACCGGGACCGCGAGATGGTCAACCTCGGCGACCTGCTGCGCTCGCGCACCGCCGCCGAGGACACCCACCCGATGGTCGTCGGCATGGGCAAGGACGTCGAGGGCCACACCGTGATGGCCAACCTCGCCAAGATGCCGCACATCCTGGTGGCCGGTGCCACCGGCGCCGGCAAGTCGTCCTGCATCAACTGCCTGATCACCTCGATCCTCGCCCGCTCCACCCCGGACGAGGTGCGGATGGTGCTGGTCGACCCCAAGCGGGTCGAGCTGACCGCGTACGAGGGCATCCCGCACCTCATCACGCCGATCATCACCAACCCGAAGAAGGCCGCCGAGGCCCTCCAGTGGGTGGTCCGCGAGATGGACATGCGCTACGACGACCTCGCCGCGTTCGGCTTCCGGCACGTGGACGACTTCAACGCGGCGGTCCGGGCCGGCACCGTCACCCCGCCGCTCGGCAGCGAGCGCGAGCTGACGCCGTACCCGTACCTGCTGGTGATCGTCGACGAGCTGGCCGACCTGATGATGGTCGCCCCGCGCGACGTCGAGGACTCGGTGGTCCGGATCACCCAGCTCGCCCGCGCGGCCGGCATCCACCTGGTGCTGGCAACCCAGCGGCCCTCGGTCGACGTGGTCACCGGTCTGATCAAGGCCAACGTGCCGTCCCGGCTGGCCTTCGCCACCTCGGCGATGGCCGACTCCCGGGTCATCCTGGACCAGCCCGGCGCCGAGAAGCTGATCGGCAAGGGCGACGCGCTGTTCCTGCCGATGGGCGCCAGCAAGCCGATCCGCATGCAGGGCGCCTTCGTCACCGAGGCCGAGATCGCCGCCGTCGTGAAGCACTGCAAGGACCAGCTCTCCGCCGTCTACCGGGACGACGTGATGGTCGGCGGCGGACCGAAGAAGGAGGTCGACGAGGAGATCGGCGACGACCTGGAGCTGCTGATCCAGGCGGCCGAGCTGGTGGTCTCCACCCAGTTCGGCTCCACCTCGATGCTCCAGCGCAAGCTGCGGGTCGGCTTCGCCAAGGCCGGGCGGCTGATGGACCTCATGGAGTCGCGCGGAATCGTCGGGCCGAGCGAGGGCTCCAAGGCCCGCGACGTCCTGGTGAAGCCGGACGAGCTGGACGGGGTGATCGTCTCCATCCGGGGCTGAGGCGGGCCGACGGGCCGCTGACGGGTGTTCACCCGTCCGGATGGGGGTAGGCGGCCGGTGCGGAACCGATCGGGTGCGCACCGCGTCCCATCAGCGACACCGGACGCGCGGGCGGCGGTGCGGGGCCCCGGGGACGGCGGCCGCCGCACTGACGGGCGGTCAGTGCACGCCCGGCCCCGGGCCGGGGCGGCCGAGCGCATTCGGGCCTGTTCCGCTTGAGAAACGATCCGCCCGCGCCCCTAGACTGTTCCCCAGCAGGTGGCCCACCGCTCGAAAGGCGTGCACCGTGACCATCGGCAAGTCCCCCGACCGCGAGAACGCCCCGACCCCCGCCGAGCCCGTCGGCGCCGCGGAACCGGTGGCCGATGCCCCGAGCATCGGCAGGGTGCTGTCCGCCGCCCGGATCGCGGCCGGGTTCACGGTGGATCAGGTGAGCGGTGCCACCCGGGTCCGGGTGCCGATCGTGCACGCCATCGAGGAGGACGACTTCGGCCGGTGCGGCGGTGACTTCTACGCCCGCGGCCACATCCGCGCGATCGCCCAGCTGGTCGGTGTCGACGGCGAGGTGCTGGTGGCCCGCTACGACGCCGCGCACGGCGGCTCCCCGGCCTCCAAGCGGCCCACCGAGCTGATCGAGAGCGGCCCGATCAAGGTCCCCGGCCGGGGCCGGCCGAACTGGACCATCGCCATGGTCACCGCGATCGTCGTGGTGGTCGGGGTGATCGGCTTCAACCTGGTGAGCGGGAAGGCCGGAACCGGGACCACCGGCTCGGCCAGCGCCCCGCTGCCCGCCGGATCCGGCACCGGCTCGGTCGCCCCGGTGGCCCCCGCGCCCACCCCGACCGTGCAGCCGCCCGCCCCGGAGCCCAGCGCCCCCGCGATCGCCGCCGCCCCGGCCGACAAGGTCACCGTGAAGCTGGTCGCCGAGAAGGACACCAGCTGGGTCTCGGCGGTGGACGGCACCGGGAAGTCGCTGTTCCAGAACAACATCGAGGAAGGCCAGGACCAGACCTTCACCGACCCCAAGCAGATCAAGCTGGTGATCGGCAACGCGGGCGCCGTGCACGTGTACGTCAACGGCAAGGACCTCGGACCGGCGGGCAAGAACGGCCAGGTGGTGCACGTCACGTACACCCCCGGGGACCCGCAGGCGGGCTGATCGCGGGGGCCGGCCGGACGGGGGCGCGACCGGCCGGACGGGGCGCACGGCCTCCGGGGCGAACGCCTCCGGCAGTCGCGCGTTAATCTTGGCCCTATGCCTGAACGCCGTACTGTCGCCCTTGTCACGCTCGGATGCGCCCGCAACGAGGTGGACTCCGAGGAACTCGCCGGGCGACTGGAAGCCGACGGCTGGTTGCTCGTGGACGACGCCGCCGACGCCGACGTCGCCGTCGTCAACACCTGTGGCTTCGTCGAGGCCGCCAAGAAGGACTCCGTCGACGCCCTGCTGGAGGCCAACGACCTCAAGGACCACGGCCGCACCCAGGCCGTGGTCGCGGTCGGCTGCATGGCCGAGCGCTACGGCAAGGAGCTGGCCGACGCGCTGCCCGAGGCCGACGGCGTGCTCGGCTTCGACGACTACGCCGACATCTCCGACCGCCTGCAGACCATCCTGTCCGGCGGCCACCACGCGCCGCACATCCCGCGCGACCGCCGCAAGCTGCTTCCGCTCAGCCCCGTCGAGCGCCAGGCCGCCGCCGCCGAGGTGGCCGTGCCGGGCCACGGCGCCCCCGAGGACCTGCCGGACGGCGTCGCGCCCGCCTCAGGGCCGCGCACCCTGCGCAAGCGCCTGGACGACAACCCGGTCGCCTCGGTCAAGCTCGCCTCCGGCTGCGACCGGCGCTGCTCGTTCTGCGCCATCCCGGCCTTCCGCGGCTCGTTCATCTCCCGCCGCCCCTCCGACGTGCTGCACGAGGCCCAGTGGCTGGCCGCGCAGGGCGTCCGCGAGGTCGTCCTGGTCAGCGAGAACAACACCTCGTACGGCAAGGACCTCGGCGACATCCGGCTGCTGGAGACCCTGCTCGGCGAGGTCGCCGCGATCGACGGCGTCGAGCGGGTCCGGGTCTCCTACCTCCAGCCCGCCGAGATGCGCCCCGGGCTGATCGACGCGATGACCGGCACCGAGGGCGTGCTGCCCTACTTCGACCTGTCGTTCCAGCACTCCGCGCCGGCCGTGCTGCGCCGGATGCGCCGCTTCGGCTCCACCGACCAGTTCCTGGAGCTGCTGAAGACCATCCGCGACAAGGCCCCGCAGGCCGGCGCCCGGTCCAACTTCATCGTCGGCTTCCCCGGCGAGAGCGAGGAGGACTTCGCCGAGCTGGAGCGCTTCGTCACGCACGCCGGGCTGGACGCGATCGGCGTCTTCGGCTACTCCGACGAGGAGGGCACCGAGGCCGCCGGCTACGACGGCAAGCTGCCCGAGGACGTGGTCGCCGACCGGCTGGCCCGGCTCAGCAGGCTCGCCGAGGAGATGACCGCCCAGCGGGCCGAGCAGCGGATCGGCACCGAGGTCGAGGTGCTGGTCGAATCGGTCGACGGCGACCTGGTCGAGGGCCGCGCCGCCCACCAGGCGCCCGAGACGGACGGCCTCACCACGCTCACCGGCGTCGAGGACCCCGAGGTCGGCCGGTTCTACCGGGCCCGGGTGGTCGCCAGCGAGGGCGTCGACCTGGTCGCCGAGGCGCTGGAGCAGGTGCGGGTCCGCCGGGCACCGGGAGCCGGGGAATGACCCAGGGGCCCGGCGCCCCGGCCGCGGCCCACCCGGGCAGACCGGCGGCCGCGGTGCCCCCGGTGCCGGGGATCTGGAACATCGCGAACATGCTGACCATGGTCCGGCTGCTGCTGGTCCCGGTCTTCGTCACCCTGCTCTTCGCCGAGGGCGGCCACGACCCCAAGTGGCGCTCGGTGGCCTGGGCCTCCTTCGCGATCGCGATGATCACCGACCTGTTCGACGGCGAGCTGGCCCGGCGCAAGGGCCTGGTCACCGACTTCGGCAAGATCGCCGACCCGATCGCCGACAAGGCGATCATGGGCGCGGCGCTGATCGGCCTCTCGGTGCTGGGCGACCTGCCGTGGTGGATCACCGTGGTGATCCTGGCCCGCGAGCTCGGCATCACCCTGATGCGGTTCTGGGTGATCCGCTTCGGGGTGATCCCGGCCAGCCGGGGCGGCAAGCTCAAGACGCTCACCCAGGGCATCGCCGTCGGCATGTACGTCCTGGAGCTGACCGGCTGGCTGGCCACCGCCCGGGCCGTGCTGATGGGCCTCGCGGTGGTGCTGACCGTCGGCACCGCGCTGGACTACGTGGGGCAGGCGCTGCGCCTGCGCCGGGAGGGGCTTGCGGCGCGACGCCCGCAGGGGTGAACGCGCGCGGATCGCGGCCGCGGGCGGCCCCCGGGCCGCACAATGGCGGGTACTCCGGGACGGGCCCGGGGGGACGCGAGGGAGGGACGTCGGGATGAGTGGCAGATCCGGGACCGTGCGGACCGGGGGTGTCGCGGAGCCGGGCGGCGCGGGCGAAGGGGTGCCCGACGCGATGTCCGACACGGTGTCCGCCGGGATGTCCGAAGGCTTGGCCGAACGGGTGGCGGACTACGGGCTGGCCGAGCGGGCGCACAGCGCGCTGCGGGCCCAGGGCGGCACGGTGGCGGTCGCGGAGTCGCTGACCGGCGGACTGCTGGCGGCCGCGCTGGTGGACGTCCCCGGGGCGTCCGCGACCTTCCGGGGATCGGTGACGGCCTACGCGACCGAGCTCAAGGCCTCGGTGCTCGGGGTCGACGAGGGCCTGCTCGACGTGCACGGCCCGGTCCACCCGGTGGTGGCCCGGCAGATGGCCGAGGGCGTGCGCAAGCTGCTCGGGGCGACCTACGGGGTCGCGACCACCGGAGTGGCCGGTCCGGAGCCGCAGGACGGGCAGCCGGTCGGCACGGTACACCTCGCGGTCGCCGGTCCGGGGGGAACTCTGGTCAGTTCGCCACGGTTGTCGGGAGAGCGTGCCACAATCCGTCACAGGGCGGTGACCGCCGCCCTGGAGCTGCTCGTCGGGCGGCTTCCGTCCGGTACGCCCGCGCACTGAGTCGTCGTCCGCACCGTCGTCACCGTCCGCCCTGCCGACCACCCGCCGTACCCGCCCCGGTGCCCGCCGGGGGCCGCCCGCCAAGATCTCCACCGAACCGAGATCTGCCGAACTGGCGTGCGGGCATCGCACACCTGGAGGATCGTGTTACATCGGAGGGCCTGGTTGGGCAGAAACCAGGTGGCGAACGAGTGGCGTGGCGGTGGCCGAGTGCCGCCCGGAGGGTACGACGAGGTACCCGTCGACCCGGGTGCGACACCGAAACAGGGGAGGGGACAGCCTTGCAGCCCAGAGTGAACACGACCATGGTCCCCGCACGCGAAGCGGGCAAGGCGGTACGGTGGGGGCGTGACATCTCGATCCGCAGTCCGAGGAGGGAGGCACCGATGATCCTGCTCCGTCGCCTACTGGGCGATGTACTGCGTCGGCAGCGCCAGCGCCAGGGCCGCACACTCCGCGAGGTGTCGGCGGCCGCCAGGGTTTCGCTCGGGTACCTCTCCGAGGTCGAGCGGGGACAGAAGGAGGCCTCCTCGGAGCTGCTCTCCGCCATCTGCGACGCGCTCGACGTCCGGATGTCCGAGGTCATGCGCGAGGTCAGCGACGAACTGTCGCTCGCCGAACTTGCGGCGATGGCCACCCTCTCCGAAGGTGAACTGCTGAGGCCGGTGCTCGAACCGGTTCCGCTGCCGGCTCCCGGCACCGACCGGGCGAACATGTCGCCCAAGGCCGCCGCGATGGACGTGGTCGCCGCCTGACCTGGCCTCGGTACGGGTCCGTCGGGCCCGGGTTGAGCGAAGGAGGCGGTCGTGCGCAGTGCGGCGGCGAGGTGTGCCGGGGCCCGAATACGGTTCCGGCTGGGCCTGGGACTCCTGGTGGTCCTGGCCGGCGGGCTCGGCTGGTGGCTGACGACCGGCCCCGGGCGGCTGCCCGGTGGCGTGGTGCTCGGCCTGCTGGCGGCCGGCGGCTGGGGGCTCGGGCTGATCCCGGTGCACGCCGACTGGCGGTCCACCGGGCCGTCACGGCGCCGGGCGGGTGAGCCGGCGACCCGGGTGGAGCCGCGCTGGGAGGCGGGACCTCCGGCCGGGTGACAAGACGCGGACGAGGGCCGTGGGACCGATCGGTCCCACGG
>NZ_JBHVER010000273.1:0-8856 GCF_042802195.1 Kitasatospora sp. NPDC057500
CCCGTCCGCGGTGTGCGGACGGGGGCGCTCGGAAGGGGACTGAGCGGGGATCAGCCCTGCTTGGTCTCCCAGAAGATCTTGTCGACCTCGGCGATGAGGTCGAGCAGCGCCTGGCCGGTGGCCGGGTCGGTGGACGCCTTGGCGGCCGAGGCGGCCTTCAGGGTGTCGTTGACGAGCTGGTGCAGCTGCGGGTACTTCTCGAAGTGCGGGGCCTTGAAGTAGTCGCTCCACAGCACCGAGATGTGGTGCTTGACGGCCTCGGCGCGCTGCTCCTTGATGATGACGGCGCGAGCGCGGAAGTGCGCGTCCTCGTTGGCCTGGTACTTCTCCTGGGTGGCCTTGACGGACTCGGCCTCGATGCGGGCCTGGGCCGGGTCGTACACGCCGCAGGGCAGGTCACAGTGGGCGTGGGCGGTGGCGCGCGGTGCGAACAGGCGAGAGAACATGGGAGTCCTTCCTTAGATCGTCTTCCCGCGCCCGAGATTACCCTTCGGGCCCTGCGGTTTCTCGATCGGGCGGCGGGCCTAGGGCAAAAGGCGGAGCCGGAACCGGGCGAATCCGGACATCGGCGGGGCGCGGCCCGTGCGGCAGACTGGTGTGCGACCGCGGGACGCCGCGGGACGCGGGCCGGGAGGAGGAGTCGTGGCACGGAGCGCGGAACCGGAGGAGGGGCCCCCGGCGGGCGGCGCGCCGTTCGGGCTGATCGACGTCGCGGGGGACTCGATGGTGCCGACCCTGCGCGACGGCGACCAACTGCTGGTGCGGTACGGCGCGCGGATCCGGCCCGGCGCGGTGGTGGTCTTCCGTCACCCGTTCCAGCAGAACCTGCTGGTCGTCAAGCGTGCCGACGGCCGGCGCCCGAAGGGCTGGTGGCTGCTCTCCGACAACCGGCCGGTGGACAGCGACAGCCGCAGCTACGGCGCGGTGCCGGACGAGCTGGTGCTCGGCCGGGTGCTGCTGCGGCTGCGCCCGCGCCCGGCCTGGCTCGCACCGGGCCGCCGGCTGGAGCGGCTGCTGCTCTCCGGCCCGCTGGCCCGGGTGCCCGGGCTGGCCCGCCGCCTCGGCGTCTGGGTCCGCCCGGAGGAGCTGCAGAGCTCCTGAGCCCCGGCCCCGCGGGCTTCCCTAGCCCTGCGCCCCGCCGGCCGCCGCGGCGGCCTCCAGGCGCTTGCGGGCCCGGTAGGCGGCGACGTTGGCGCGGGTCGCGCAGCGGTCCGAGCAGTACCGGCGGGAGCGGTTGGTGGAGGTGTCCAGGTAGGCGTTGCGGCAGGGCGCGGCCTGGCAGATGCCGAGCCGGTCGGCGCCCAGCTCGGTGAGGTGGACGGCCAGGCCCATGCAGGCGACGGCGCTGAAGTGCGCGGTGGCGGTGGGGGAGTTGTCGGCGAGGTGCAGGTGCCAGCGGGGCCGGCCGGCCTCGTCCAGGTAGTCGTGCCCGGAGACCAGCGGGCTGACCGGGAACTCCATCAGCAGACTGTTCAGCAGGTCGACGCTGCGGACCTCCTCGCCCTCGGCGGCGGCCTCGAAGACCCCGCGCAGCCGGGTGCGGACGGCCCGCAGCCGGGGCAGGTCGGACTCGTCGGCGAGGTCGCGGGCCCGGGCGGCGTCCGAGAACAGACCGCGCACCGCGTCCACCGAGGTCAGCGAGTCGGTGCCGCGCTCGGGCTCCTCGGTGTTCACCAGCCGGACGGCCAGATCGGCGTACGAGGCGAGCTCCACGGTGGTCCTTCCAGAGATCGGTAACGGGCTGATTGCCTCCAGCCTATTACCTCCGGGGTGAAAGCGGGAAAGCGGCGGCGCCCGGCAGGACCGGCCTGCCGGGCGCCGCGGTGCGGTGCGCTCAGAGCACCTTGGAGAGGAAGGCGCGGGTGCGCTCGTGCTGGGGGTTGGTGAGGACCTCGCGGGGGTTGCCGGACTCGACGACCACGCCGCCGTCCATGAACACCAGCGCATCGCCGACCTCGCGGGCGAAGCCCATCTCGTGGGTCACCACGATCATGGTCATCCCCTCCTCGGCGAGCCCGCGCATGACGTCCAGGACGTCGCCGACCAGCTCGGGGTCGAGTGCCGAGGTCGGCTCGTCGAACAGCATCAGCTTGGGCTTCATGGCGAGCGCCCGGGCGATGGCGACGCGCTGCTGCTGGCCGCCGGAGAGCTGGGAGGGGTAGTTCCCGGCCTTGTCGGCCAGGCCGACCCGCTCCAGCAGGGCCATGGCGTGCTCCTTGGCCGAGGCCTTGGACTCGCCCTTGACCTGGACCGGCGCCTCCATGACGTTCTCCACCGCGGTCATGTGCGGGAAGAGGTTGAAGCGCTGGAACACCATGCCGATGTCCCGCCGCTTGAGCGCGACCTCGCGGTCCTTGAGCTCGTAGAGCTTGTCGCCCCGCTGCTGGTAGCCGACCAGGTCGCCGTCCACCCAGAGGCGGCCGCCGTTGATCTTCTCCAGGTGGTTGATGCAGCGCAGGAAGGTCGACTTGCCGGAGCCGGACGGGCCGACCAGGCAGAAGACCTCGCTCTGCCGGACCTCCAGGTCGATGCCCTTGAGCACCTCGACCGGGCCGTACGACTTGTGGACGCCCTCGGCCTTCACCATCGGGCGGGCGTCGGCGGGGGCCTTGATCAGGTCGGTCATGCGTGGCCGCCTCCCTCGAGTCCGGGGACCACGTCGTTCTTGGCCTTCGGGGCGGGCCTGCCGCCGAACAGCAGCCGCAGCCGCTGGAGCGGGGTGGGCGGCAGCGTCCGGTTCGCACCACGAGCGTAGTGCCGCTCGATGTAGTACTGCCCCACCGTGAGGATCGAGGTCATGAGCAGGTAGTAGATGCTGACCGCGACCAGGACCGGGATGGTCTGGAAGGTCCGCGAGTAGATGTCGTGGCCGGCGGTGAACAGCTCGGACAGCGAGATGACCTGGACCAGCGAGGTGGTCTTCAGCATCGAGATGGTCTCGTTGCCGGTCGGCGGGATGATGACCCGCATCGCCTGGGGGAGCACGATCCGGCGCAGCGTGGCCGCCCGGCTCATGCCCAGCGCGTGGGCGGCCTCGGTCTGCCCCTCGTCGACGGACTGGATGCCGCCGCGGACGATCTCCGCCATGTACGCCGCCTCGTTGAGGCCGAGGCCGAGCAGGGCGGCGGTGAAGGTGGGGATCAGGACGTTGGTCGACTCGGACCAGAGCTCGGGGCCGAACGGGATGCCGATCGACAGTTTCGGCCACAGGGCGCCCAGGAAGTTCCAGAACACCAGCTGCACCAGCACGGGGGTGCCGCGGAAGACCCAGATGTAGAACCAGGCCGTGCCCGACAGCAGCGGGTTCGGTGAGAGCCGCATGATCGCGAGGAGCACGCCGCCGGTCACGCCCATCAGCATGGACAGGACGGTCAGCTCCAGTGTCACGACGATGCCGCGCAGGATCTGCTCGTTCTGCAGCGTGTCCTTGACGACGTCCCACTGGAACGCGGGGTTGAAGATCAGGGCGTGGAGCAGCATCGCCGCGAGAACGGCGATGACGGCGGCTCCGGCCCAGCGTCCGGGGTGGCGGACCGGGACGGCCTTGATGGTCTCGGGCCGTCGCGATTTCACCGCCCCCTGCTCGGAAGAATTCACCTTGGGGCCTCAGGGGGTGTGGTGGTGCGAGGGATCAGCTCTTGGCGGCGTTGATCTCGGACTTCTCGATCGCGCCGGCCTCGACGCCCCACTTCGCGAGGATCTGCTTGTAGGTGCCGTCGGCGATCAGCGACTGGATCGCTCCCTGGACGGCCTGGGCCAGCGGGGAGCCCTTGTCGACGATGACGCCGTAGGGCGCGCTGTCGTAGGTGTCGCCGAGCTTCTCCAGCTGGCCGTTGGTCTGCTTGATCGCGTAGTCGACGACCGGGGAGTCGGCCATCATCACCTGGTCGCGGCCGGAGACCAGCGCGGTGGTGACGTCGGTCTGCAGGGTGAACTTGTCGCCGTCGTTCGGGATGGCCGGCTTGCCCGCCTTGGCGCACTCCGGGTTGCGGACGTCGGTGATCTCCTGGGCCTGGGTGGTGCCGGTCTGGACGGCGACCTTCTTGCCGCAGAGGTCCTTGGGGTCGATCTTGTCCGGGTTGCCCTTCTTCACCGCGACGGCGCTGCCGGCGGTGAAGTAGGTGACCATGTCGACGGTCTGCTCGCGCTCCTTGGTGTCGGTGAAGGAGCTCATGCCGAGCTGGTACTTCTTCGCCGTGATGCCCGGGATGATCGAGGTGAAGTCGGCGTTCTGCACGTCGGCGGTCAGGCCGAGCTTCTTGGCGATGGCGCCGGCGAGGTCGACGTCGAGGCCGACGATGTTGCCCTTGTCGTCCTTGAACTCGTTGGGCGCGTAGGAGGCGTCGGCGGCGACGATGAGCTTGCCCGAGCTCTTGACGTCGGCCGGGACCAGCGGGGCCAGGGCCGGGTCGGCGGCCACGGCCGCGACGGTGGCGCTCGGATTGGCGCCCGCGGCACCGCTGTTGGAGGAGGACTCGCTGCTGCCGCAGGCGGTCAGCACGAGCGACGCGGACGCGAGCACCGCCGCGGTGGCGAGGAGGCGGGTGCGCTGGGTACGGGCGATCATGGGGGGATCTCCTCCTGAGGGAGAGGTCGGGCGGAGCGCGCCGCGGGGGAGCGGCGCACCGGGGCAGCAAGGGCCGTACGGCGCTGTACGGGTGGGGCTGGGTGAACTGCGCGCATGGGTGGTACGGGTACTGCTCTCCGCCACCGTCCGCCGAGGTGGGCGTTGACCGAGCCGCCTCGACCAGTGGCCGGCTCGCTCCGAGATGGGGGAATCCTGCCATCTGATGACGGTCGGGTGGCCTTCATTCAGATCAAAATCGGATAACGAGGGGCCGTGCTGTCCGCTATGCGGATGAATATCGTGTCCCTGTCACCCTGTGTATAAGTATGCAGACCACCCTGCTGCCCGGCCGGAGGCCAGGCCGCGCGCTCGCCCGATCGCGCGCCCGCTCCCGCGGCGGCCCGGTTCCCCGTCCGGGCTCCCGTCCCGGCCCCGCCCGGGCCCCGCTCAGAGGCCCCCGTTGACCACCGCGTTCTGGGCCGCCCCCGCGGTCACGTTCCACTTGGCGAGGA
Source organism: Kitasatospora sp. NPDC057500 (assembly GCF_042802195.1). NCBI lineage: Bacteria > Bacillati > Actinomycetota > Actinomycetes > Kitasatosporales > Streptomycetaceae > Kitasatospora > Kitasatospora sp. NPDC057500. The sequence goes on from NZ_JBHVER010000273.1 coordinate 5,080, forward strand.
TCTTGTCGTACTCACCGCTCTGGATCAGCTGGTCGACCGCCTTGGCCAGCACGTCGCGCAGCGCGGTGTCCTCCTTGCGCAGCGCGATGCCGTACGGGTTGGACCGGGACTGCGAGCCGACCACCTCGAAGCGGTTGCCGCCGTCGGTGGTCTTCGCCGCGTGGGCGGCCACCGGGAAGTCGTTCAGCCCGACCTGCGCGGCGCCGGCGGCGACCTCGGCCAGCGCCTTGGCGTCGGTGTCGAACCGGTGCACCGTGAGCTGCTTGCCGGTCCGGGCGCAGGCGGCGGCCTGGCGGCCGACGATCTCGTCCTGGGTGGTGCCGGACTGCACCGCCACGGTCTTGCCGCAGAGGTCGTCCAGGGTGCGGATGCCCTTCGGGTTGCCCTTGGCGACCACCATCGAGGTGCCGGCGATGAAGTAGTCGACGAAGTCCACCGCCTTGCCGGTCGGCTTGCCGGCGTCGTCCACGCCCTCCTGGCGCTGGCGGATGTCGCTGAGCGCGGACATCACCACGTCGTACTGCTTGTTGTGGAGATCCGGTACGAGCTTGTCGAAGGGGGTGTCGACGTACTCGATGCGCAGGTCCAGGATCCGGCCGAGCGCCGCGGCGATGTCCGGGTCCAGCCCGTCCGGCTTGCCGTCGGCGCCCCGGAACTCGACCGGCGGGTAGTTGACGTCCATGCCGATCCGCAGCACCTTGCTCACCTGCTGCGCCTTCGGCACCTTCGCCCGGATCGCCCGGACCGGGTCCTCGGCCGCCTCCTCGCCCCCGCCGCACCCGCTCAGCAGCAGTGCTCCGGTGGTGGCGAGGGCGAGCGCGGCGACGGCCGGCCGTCGGTACTGGGCACGGTGATGCATCGGTGGACTCCTGTGGGAGGGAGGGGGACGGCGCCGCGGCGTCGCGGAGGTGTACGCGAGATGGCGGAAGAACGGATCCTCCCATCCCGGCCTGCCCGGCCCGTGGCCGGGTGTGTCAGAATTCGGTACCGGGTGACCCCCGACGCTCGAACCAGACCGCCGGGCCGCAACAGGCTCGGGGTGCGCAGGAACGGAAGTCCAGGACGACGACTCCGTATCCGGGGCACCGGCCTCCCCTCCGCGTCTGCGTTCACCACTGCGGGTGCGCGTTCTTCGTTTCGCCATTCCCGCAGCCGGGGCCGGTTCTCGCGGCGCCTGGTGCCCCCAGGTGGCTGTGAGGCGTACGACAACCATGTGACTTGGACGAAAAGGCATGGGTGCGATGCCCTCGTCCGACCTACGCTCGGCCCGGAAGCACAGCGCGGACCCGACGCAGACAAATCCATAAAACCCTCATCCGAGGGCGTCCGTCCGACGGCGGCGCCCCGATCCAGTCCCGGGGACGCTTCGGCGTTCCCGGGTTCCGGCATCCGACCACCGGTCGCCGGATGCCGGAACCGGCCGGGTCGTCCGCTCCGTCGGCCGGGTGTCCTCGCTCGATCAATGACGAAGAGGTCATCGTGGCAGCGGAGATCATCCACAGCACTACCCAGGACACCGACGATCCGGTCGACGCGGTGTTCGCGCTCCACCGCGGCGGAAAGATGGAGGTCCGGGCGACCGTCCCGGTGCGCGACGCGGACGACCTGTCCCTCGCCTACACCCCCGGTGTCGCCCGCGTCTGCACGGCCATCGCCGAGCAGCCCGAGCTGGTGAACGACTACACCTGGAAGTCCAACACGGTGGCCGTGGTCACCGACGGCACCGCCGTGCTGGGCCTCGGCGACATCGGCCCGGAGGCCTCGCTGCCCGTCATGGAGGGCAAGGCGATCCTGTTCAAGCAGTTCGGCGGCGTGGACGCGGTGCCGATCGCGCTGGCCTGCACCGACGTGGACGAGATCGTCGAGACCGTGGTCCGGCTGGCCCCGTCCTTCGGCGGCGTCAACCTGGAGGACATCTCCGCCCCGCGCTGCTTCGAGATCGAGCGCCGGCTCCAGGAGGCCCTGGACGTCCCGGTCTTCCACGACGACCAGCACGGCACCGCCATCGTCACCACCGCCGCGCTCTGGAACGCGGCCAAGGTGACCGGCCGCGAGGTCGACTCGCTGCGGGCCGTCATCTCCGGCGCCGGCGCGGCCGGCATCGCCATCGCCAAGATGCTGCTCGCCGCCGGCATCGGCGACGTGGCCGTGTGCGACCGCAAGGGCGTGGTGCACGAGGGCCGCGGCGACCTCACGGACGCCAAGGCGGAGATCGCCGCGCTGACCAACCGCAACGGCCTCAAGGGCACCCTGGCCGACGCGATGGCCGGCGCCGACGTCTTCATCGGCGTCTCCGGCGGCACCGTGCCGGAGGAGGTCGTCGCGACCATGGCCGAGGGCGCGTTCGTCTTCGCCATGGCCAACCCCGACCCGGAGATCCACCCCGAGGTCGCGCACAAGTACGCGGCCGTGGTCGCCACCGGGCGCAGCGACTTCCCGAACCAGATCAACAACGTGCTGGCCTTCCCGGGCATCTTCGCGGGCGCGCTCCAGGTCCGGGCCACCCGGATCACCGAGGGCATGAAGCTGGCCGCCGCCAAGGCGCTGGCCGGCGTGGTGGCCGACGAGCTGACGCCGCAGCGGGTCATCCCCTCGCCGTTCGACGAGCGGGTCGCGCCGGCCGTCGGCAAGGCCGTCGCCGAGGCCGCCCGCGCCGAGGGCGTCGCGCGCCGGTAGTCCGTCCGTCAGGACAGGGGGGCATCCCGTCCGGCCCCGGGACGCGCGTCACAGTCACGCGTTGTTCCGGGGCCGGGGGCGTTCTGGCTATCGTCCGGGGCATGTTTGCTGCCTACGCCGCACGAATCGACGCCGACGACCCGCTGAGCGGGCTGGAGTTGGGCGAACTCCCCGAACCGCAGGCCCGCCCCGGGTGGAGCGTGGTCACCGTCCGGGCCGCCAGTCTGAACCACCACGACCTGTGGTCGCTGCGCGGGGTCGGACTGCCCGCCGAGAAGCTGCCGATGATCCTCGGCTGCGACGCCGCCGGCGTCGACGAGCACGGCAACGAGGTGGTCCTGCACTCCGTGATCGGCCAGAGCGGGCACGGGGTCGGGCCGGACGAGCCGCGCTCGATCCTGACCGAGCGCTACCAGGGCACCTTCGCCCAGCAGGTGGCCGTCCCTACCTGGAACCTGCTGCCCAAGCCCGCCGGGCTCTCCTTCGAGGAGGCCGCCTGCCTGCCCACCGCGTGGCTGACGGCCTATCGGATGCTGTTCACCAACGCCGGGGTGAAGCCCGGTGACACCGTCCTGGTGCAGGGCGCCGGCGGCGGGGTGTCCACCGCGCTGGTGGTCCTCGGCAAGGCGGCGGGCCTGCGGGTCTGGGTCACCGGCCGGGACGAGGCCAAGCGGGCCCGGGCGGTGGAGCTGGGCGCCGACGCGGCCTTCCCGAGCGGGGCCCGGCTGCCCGAGCGGGTGGACGCGGTGATGGAGACGGTCGGCGCGGCCACCTGGTCGCACTCGGTGAAGTCGCTGCGCCCGGGCGGCACGATCGTCATCTCCGGTGCCACCTCCGGCCCCAACCCGCCGGCCGCCGAGCTGAACCGGATCTTCTTCCTGGAGCTGAAGGTGGTCGGCTCGACCATGGGCACCAAGGAGGAGCTGTCCGGGCTGCTCTCGTTCTGCGCCACCACCGGCGTCCGACCGGTGGTCGACTCGGTGCTGCCGCTGACCGCGGCGCCCGAGGCGCTCGCCCGGCTGGCCGGGGGCGACGTCTTCGGCAAGATCGTGCTGACCCCCTGACACCTTCCGGACCCGCCGGCGCCCGGCACCCCAGCGA
>NZ_JBHVER010000274.1:0-8842 GCF_042802195.1 Kitasatospora sp. NPDC057500
GCCCGGCGGAACGTCGGGTGACGGGCCGTCCGGGGAGCCGTCCGGGCCGCCCGGGGGCCTGACGGACGGGCTGTCGTCCTCCGGCTCGACCCCGAGGTCACGGAAGACCGAGGCGAGGAAGCCCGGCTGGGGGGCCGTGACAGCACCGTCGGACTGGCCGTCTGCTGAGTACTGCATCGGTGGTCGTTCCCCCATGCTCGTCCGGGCCTGCCCGGGGGCGGTCGGCGACCCGTCGGCCACCCCGGGGCCCGCCCCCTTCCGGACATTGTCCACCGAACGGGCGCACCGGTCAGCCAAGCCTCTCAGTTGGTGCGGGTGTTGGTCAGGTGCAGCCCGATGTAGCCGACATAGATCCGGCCACTGCCCGAACAGTCGTCGAGGTAGTGCAGCCGGGGCGCGGTGCGACCGCCGCCGATCCGCAGGTGCGCCCCCATGAACGCGCGCCGGGAGGCGTCCACGCACTCCGGAACCGGGAGCATCCGTTCTCGTTTCCACTTGGCGTGGCTGTGCACCGTCCGGGACTCGCCGCGCACCGCCTTGCGGGGCGGGAAGCGGTGGCAGCCGGCCGGGGTGCGCTCGCACCACTGCTTGAAGTCGCCGCCCGCCTGGCCGCGCACGGCGGCCTCGGCGTACTCCTGGAGCGCGGTGAGGCCGTCCCAGGTGAGCCGGGCCCAGCCGCCGCCGGCGCAGCGCAGTTCGTCGAGGGCGAGTGCGGCCTTCTGGTCGCCGGTGAAGGTGAGCAGCGGGAATTCGCCGAGCCGCTCCATCAGCTCGGTGAAGGTGAGCGGGACTCCGCCGCGGCCGCCGGGCGGTCCGGCGCGCCGCCGCCCGGGCCTGTGGGTGGGCGCGGCCGGCGCGGTGAGCGCTCCCGCGCCGCCCGGCGCGGCGCAGAGCCGGCCGACGGAGACCCGCCCCTGGCCGGGGCCGGCCGCCCGTCCGGTGGTGGTTCCGCCCGGCAGCGCCTTGGGCTTCGGCCGCTCGTGGCGGCGTTCACGGCGGCCCTCGTGCCGGGCCGGGCGTGCGACCCGCTCGTGTTCCTCGCACCCGGGGGCGGGTCCGGGGGGCACGGTTTCCGGGGCGGACCGGGGCACCCGCAGGGCGGGGACCGCCTCCAGCACCGGCGGCAGCGGCCGTTCGGCGGCGAGCCTGCGCGGTTCGCGGGCCAGCAGGGCGGCCGCGCGGCGCGGGTCCTCCTCGATCCGGTTCCGCGCCAGCACCGGGTGCCGGCGACCGTCCCGCCGGGAGGCCGGGTCGACCTCGGGCAGGTAGGTGCGCACCGCGCCGCCGTAGACGGCGTGGTACTCGAGGGCGACGTTGAACCTGGTCCGGGCGTCGGCGTCGAGGACGTACAGGCCGGCGAGGCCGGGCAGCTGATCGCAGAGCGGTCCGACGACGTCCGCGAGCCACTGGCCGACGCCGTGGCCGGCCGGGACGCTGGCCACCACGGTGGGCATCCGGCGGTCCGGGTCGCAGAGTTCGTCGACGAGCCGGTCGACCCCGGCCGCGGTGAGCACCCGGGGCGCGGCCGGTACGGCGGCCGGGCCGTCGGCGGCGTCCAGCAGGGGCAGCAGGGCGCGGACCACCTCGGGCACCGGCACCCGGCCGGGGGTGCGCACACCGCTGCCGGTGGTGTGGGTCGCGGCCTCCAGCCGGAGCCAGGTCGGGCCCGTGGGCCCGGTCGCCACGGTGAGGGTGAGCCGGTCGGTGCCGTGCGGGGCCGGGGTGGCGATCCGCCGGCGGTCGTAGCGGCCGCCGGGCGGCAGGCCGTCGAGCATGCCATCGAGCAGGCCGTCGAGCTGTCCGAGCGGTCCGCCGTCGCGGTCCAGCAGGACGCGCTCGCCGAGCCGGAGCCGTTCGGCGGCGGGCGCACCCGGGCCGGCGGGGCCGGTGGGTTCGAGGGGCGGGGGTTCCTCGCGCCATTCCCGCTTCAGCCAGGCGGCGAGGCACTGGTCGGCCAGGGCGAGGGCGTCGGTGTGCGGGAGGGCGGTGGTGACGGTCATCCGGTAGGGCGTCGCTGGGCCGCCGGGGCCGGAGGGGCCGGCCTGGGCGGGAAACGACGACGAGGAGCGTTCCGAGGTCATGCACATACCTCCGGGTTCGGTGGTGGGGTCCCGTGTCCTCCATCGATGGGTCATTGGTCCGGTTCGCCGGACCTGTGCCCAGGAAACGCCATGGCCCGGAGCGGAAGTTCCAACTCCGGGCCACGTCACTACATTCGGGTGAATCTGCTCAAGCCGTCCGGCGCGGACGACGAGGATCTGCTGGGGCTGCGACCGGATCAGTCGGCGCGGTGTCCGGCGCCGCTGCGGCTCCATCCGGGCACCGGCACGGGCACCGCGAGCGGGCGGCCCGCCGGTGCCTCGTAGCGGGCGACCAGGACCACCGGGACGGTCCCGTGGTTGCGGCCGACGTGGACGTGCACCGGCCCGGCGTGCTCCACCAGGCTGTCACCGGCGTGGCTGACCTCCACCCGGCCGTCGTGCAGGGTCCGGGTCAGCGTGCCGGCGAGCACCACGACGTCGACCCGGCCCGGGTGGTAGTGCCAGCCGGTGCTGTCCCCCGGGCCCAGGGTGATGGTCCGGACGACGGGCATCGCGGTGTCGGCTCCCTGCTCGGCGGAATCCGACCAGGCTAGGCAGGGCGCCCCGGCCCCGAAACCGGGCAGCCGGAAACCGGCCGAAAAGCTGTCCGGAACCGGCACACCCGCGCGGCTCCGCCCACCGGACGGTCCGCCGCCCGTGCCGGGCGACCGCTCAGACCGGCACCTCGACGTACGTGCGGCCCGCCGCCACCGCGGCCGCCGTCCCGCCGGTCGCCTCGGCCAGCCAGGTGCGGAACGCCGCGACCTCCGGTTCCGGCACCCCGACCTCGATCCGCACCCCGGTCGCCTCGTAGGCCAGGTCGCTCACGGTGAACCCGGCCGCCCGCAGGTCGTTCTCCACCCGCCCGGCCCGGGTGTGGTCCGCCGTCACCGCGAGCAGGGCGACCGGCCGCCGCTCCAGCAGCCCGACCTCGTCCAGTGCCTCCGACACCGCGCTCCCGTACGCCCGCACCAGACCGCCCGCGCCCAGCTTGATCCCGCCGAAGTACCGGGTCACCACCGCGACCGTGTCGGTGACGCCGCGTCGGCGCAGCACCTCCAGCATCGGCACGCCCGCCGTCCCGCCGGGCTCGCCGTCGTCGCTGGAGCGTTCGCGGCGCTGCTCGTCGCCGACCACGAAGGCGGTGCAGTTGTGCCGGGCGTCCCAGTACTGCTTGCGGATGCCCGCGATGAACGCCTGGGCCTCCTCCTCGTCGGCGACCCGGGCGAGGTGGCAGATGAACCGGGACTTCTTGATCTCCAGCTCGTGCGTGCCCGCGCTCCGGATGGTCAGGTACGGCCTGGGGGTCGGCCCCGGTGTGGCGGACATGGCGCGGCGGTTCTCCCGGACGGCGACGAGGGGCGGGCGGCGCGGCGCACGCCGGGCGACGACTCGCCCGGGGACCGCTCCGCCAGCCTAACCCCCGGCCGGTCGCGGACCGGCCGCGATCGCGTTCAGCGGCGGCCGGCGAGCTCCTCCAGCGCTGCGCGGTCCAGGCCGGTCGCCTCGCCGACCTCGGCGGGGTCCACCGCCCCGCAGTCCAGCCCGCGCAACAGGTAGCCGCTCAGCGCCCTGGCCGTCGCCGGCTCGTCCAGGACGGCCCCGCCCGCCCCCGCCGCGTAGGCGGACAGCCGGGCGGCGGCCGGGGCGAGGCCCTCCCGGTAGAAGGAGTAGACCGCGGCGTACCGGGTCGGCAGGTGCGCCGGGTGCATGTCCCAGCCCTGGTAGTAGGCGCGCGCGAGCGAGCGGCGGACCAGGGCGTGGTGGAGCCTCCAGGCGGCGTGCACCTCGGCGGTGGTCCCGGCCGGGACCGCATTGGTGGAGCCGTCCGAGAGCCGGACCCCGGTCCCGGCGGCGGCCACCTGCATCACCGCCTTGGCGTGGTCGGCGACCGGGTGGTCCATGCTCTGCCGGTCGGCGGCGACCCCGCACGCCGCGCTGTAGTCGAAGGTGCCGTAGTGCAGGCCGGTGGCGCGCCCCTCGGCCGCCTCGATCATCCGGGCGACGGTGGCCCGCCCGTCCGGGCCGAGGATCGCCTGGGTGGTCTCGATCTGGATCTCGAAGCGGAGCCGGCCGACCGGCATCCCGGCGGTGCGCTCGAAGTCCTCCAGCAGCCGGACCAGCGCGGTGACCTGCTCCGCGTAGGTCACCTTCGGCAGGGTGAGCACCAGCCCGTCGGGCGGTCCACCGTGGGCCAGCAGGGTGGCGAGGAAGAGTTCCAGGGTGCGGATGCCGCGGTCCCGGACGGCCGCCTCCAGGCACTTGACCCGGATGCCGACGTACGGCGGGGCGCCACCGTCGGCGACCGCGGCGGCGACCAGTCCGGCCGCCCGGACGGCGTCCGCGTCCTCCTCGGCATCGGACCGCCGGCCGTAGCCGTCCTCGAAGTCGATCCGCAGGTCCTCCACCGGCTCGCGCTCCAGCTTGGCCCGCACCCGGCGGTGCACCTCGGCGAGCAGCGCGTCGTCCGGCACACCGAGCGCGCGGGCCAGCTCGGCCGGGGTCCCGGCATGGGTGTCGAAGGCCTCCAGTGCCCGCCGGCCCCAGGTCCGGACGGTGTCGGCGGCGAAGGCACCGGCCGGCACGTAGACGGTGTGGACCGGCTGACGGCCACCCCGGTCGCCCGGGTAGCGGCGGGCCAGCTCGGCGTCGACCGGCGCCAGCAGCGCGTCCACGGCGGCCCTGGCGACGGCGGAGAAACCCGCTCCACCCGCCGGCCCGGCCCCACCCGTCCCGGTCTGCGCCATCCACCACTCCTCAGGCAAGCATCCGCGCGGTCGCCCGCGCCGGTCAGTCCCTCCCGGAAGCCGCGTAGCGGTCCTGCAGCTCGGGGATGAGTCGATCGACGTCCTTCGGGTGCACCGACCCGTCCGAACGGCTGCCGCTCACGCCGAACTCCCGGGTCAGCCAGTCCGCGAGCCGCTCCGCATTGGGCTGCTGCCCCTCGTGGCTGTCGAGGTAGCTGACCAGCCCCCGGTACGCCAGCTCCGGGTCCAGCCGGTGCGGCCCCGGCCGCAGCGGGCGCTCGACCGCCACCGCCTCCTCCGGGAACTCCCGCAGTTCGTCGGAGTCCAGCTCCGGCGGGAACTCCTCCTCGGGGTACTCGGCGTACGACGGCGCCTCTTCCGCTCCGTCGACACCGTGCGCGACGACGGCCGGATGCGCCTCCTGCGGTTCCTCCGCACCTGTCGGGCGCGGAGGCTTGAACCACGGAGAGGCCTGACCCGGTACGCGGCCGCCCGGCACGGCGTCGTTCGAGTGCCCGGTCGTCCGCACGGCACGCTCGGTCCAGACGTTCAGTTCGTCCCTCGGCTGCGGCGGGACCGCCTCCTCGCCCTCGGGCTCCTGCGCGGCCCGGAGCCGGACCTGGGCGAGCTTGGCGAGCATCGGCGCCGCGACCTCCGCGGGCAGCGGCTCCGGACTGGCCGGCACCTGCTCGGCCTCGGGCTGGGCCTGCTCCTCCTGCCCGCCCGGCTCCTCCGGTTCGGCCGGCCCGAGGGCCGCCGCCGCGCGGCTCTCCGCCAGCGCCCGGGCCTCCTGGGCGGCCAGCGCCTCCGCACGGGCCACCGCCTCGGCCTCCCGGGCCTCCTTCACCTCGCGCGCCGCCTGCGACTCCTCGTCCATCCGGTCGAAGACCGCCGGATCCAGCGGCACGCCGTACTTGGCCAGCTTCAACGGCAGCAGCGCCTGGATCGGCGCCGTACGGCGCCAGCCCCGCCCGTACCGGAAGCGCAACTGCGCCCGGTAGACCAGCCGGTTCTGCTCCAGTCGGACGACCTCGTCGTACGAGCGGAGCTCCCACAGCTTCATCCGCCGCCAGAGCCGGAAGGTCGGCACCGGGGACAGCACCCAGCGCATCATCCGGACCGACTCCATGTGCCGGTCCGCCGTGATCGCCGCGATCCGGCCGACCGCGTGCCGCGAGGCCTCGACCACCACGACGAACAGCAGCGGGATGACCGCGTGCATGCCCATCCCGAGCGGGTCGCCCCAGGAGGCCGCGGCGTTGAAGGCGATCGTCGCGACGGTCAGCAGCCAGGCGGTCTGCCGCAGCAGCGGGAAGGGTATGCGAAGCCAGGTCAGCACCAGGTCCAGCGCGAGCAGCACCACGATGCCCGCGTCCACGCCGATCGGGAAGGCGTAGGAGAAGGCGCCGAAACCCTTCTCCTCGGCCAGCTCCTTGACCGCGTTGTACGAGCCGGCGAAGCCGATCCCCGAGATGACACAGGCCCCGGCCGCGACCAGGCCGAGCAGGACCCGGTGGGCCTTGGTGAGCGATGGGCGTGCCATAACGTCTATCAACCCCTGGATGTCGCTGCGGCCGTACGCTGCCCCGGCTGCCGGTTCCCGCGAGTCGGGGCGCCGGACGGCCGAGGCACCTCCGGGCTCGGCCCACCGGAGTTTACTCGTACGCCTGTACCTGCGTTCTCGCAGCCCGGGCCGTCACACCACCGCCGACGGGCGGCCGGTCAGACGGTCCGCCCGGCCGTGCCGTTGAGGTACGCGAGCACGGCCATCACCCGGCGGTTCGCGTCCTCCGCCGGGGCCAGTTCGAGCTTGGTGAAGATGTTGGCGATGTGCTTGGCCACCGCGCCGTCGCTCACCGTCAGCCGGCCGGCGATCGCCGAGTTCGAGCAGCCCTCCGCCATCAGCTCCAGCACCTCCCGCTCACGGGGCGACAGCCGCTGCAAGGGGCCGGGACGGCGGGAGGTGGTCTGCATCAGCTTGGCGATGACGTCCGGGTCCATCGCGGTCCCGCCAGCCGCCACCCGGCGGACCGCGTCGATGAACTGGTCGGCGGCGAAGACCCGGTCCTTCAGCAGGTAACCGATCCCGCCCGTGCCGTCGGCCAGCAACTCCCGCGCGTAGAGCTGCTGGACGTGCTGCGACAGCACCAGCACCGGCAGGCCGGGGATCTCCCGGCGCGCCTTCAGCGCCGCCTGCAGACCCTCGTCGGTGAGCGTCGGCGGCAGCCGGACGTCGACCACCGCCACGTCCGGACGGTGCGTCAGCAGTGCGTCCAACAACTCCGGGCCGGTCTCGACCGCGGCGGCGATCGTGAAGCCGTGCGCTTCCAGCAGGCGGATCAGACCTTCTCGAAGGAGGTAGAGGTCCTCTGCGAGGACAACTCGCACGGCAGCTCCAGGGTGATGGTGGTCGGACCGCCCGACGTACTGTCGATGGCGAGGACACCGTCGAAGGTACCCAATCGGCGTTCGATCCCGCGCAGCCCGGTCCCCCGGGCGGGATCCGCCACGCCGACCCCGTCGTCCGTCACCGTGACCCGCAGCCGGCCCGCCCGGTAGAGGATGTCCACCCAGACCTGTTCGGCACCCGAGTGCTTGGCCGCGTTGGCCAGCAGCTCGCAGACGCTGAAGTACGCCGTGGCCTCAACCGGTGCCGGGAGCCGGTCCGGCAGGCTCACGAAGACCTCGGTCGGCAGCGCGCCGTCCAACGCCAGCGCCCGCACCGCGTCGCCCAGCCCCCGCTCGGCCAGCACCGGCGGGTGGATGCCGCGGACCAGGTCGCGCAGCTCCTGGAGCGCCCGCGCCGAGGACTGCCGGGCCTCGGAGAGCAGCTCGCGCGCCGCCGCCGGGTCGGTCTCCATGAGGTGCTCAATGGTGCCCAGCGTCATCCCGATCGCGACCAGCCGCGCCTGCGCCCCGTCGTGCAGGTCCCGCTCGATCCGCCGCAGCTCCGCCGCCTGGCTGCCGACCGCGTCGGCACGGGTCTCGGTGAGCTCGGCGACCCGCCGGGTCAGCTGGGCGTGCGTGGCCCGGCCGTCCTGGTCCAGCACCCGCCTGGCCACCTCCGCGTACGCCCGCACCGCGTACGGCGCCAGCAGCACGCCCAGCGCCATCAGCCCGAGCCCCAGCAGGACGGAGAACAGCGCCGTCACGGCGCCCGTGGAGGTCGGCCCGTAGGACTCGTAGCTCAGCACCGCCACGACGAGGTACGTCACCCCGCCGGCCAGCAGCCCCGCGACCATCGCCCCGAGCGCGACCACGAGCAGCGGGCCGATCACCAGCCACAGCATCTCGGACCTGGTCGCCCGGTCCCGCGCCGCCCAGTGCAGCAGCTGCGCGAGCCGGGCGACGTTGTGGGAGCGGTGGTAGGAGTAGCCCGTCCACCAGTGACCGCGCTCGTCCATCTCCAGGGCCGGCCGCGGACTGTACGAGACCGGCACCCGGCTCCCGTACCAGTTGGCGAGCCGCTCCCGCGTCCGACGGGCGAAGGGGCGCACGAACACCCCGGCCAGCGTCAGACCCGCCACCACACCGGCGAACAGGGCGAACAGCGCTGCCGGGTAGTAGGCCTCCAACATCCACGCGACGGTGGCGCCGGCGAACAGCGCACCGACGACCGGCACCACCACGGCCGGAATCGCGCCCAGCACCAGCAGCAGCAACCGGACCAGCCCGACGCCCCCCGCCACGAACGCCGCCTCGGTCCGGACGCGCACGCCACCGCCCCCGCTGATCCGACTCTCCGTTGCCACGAGCGCTCCTGTTGCCGATGCCGATGATGATGCCGATGCCGCAGGCCGGCTCCGATCCTCCTGGCTCAGTTTTCCCCGCACACCCGCCCGCGCGCACTGGCCGTCCCACCCGACTTTGAGGTGGTGCTAGGTCCACCCCTGCCGGTCTGATGCCGCCGCCGGACCCTGGAAATGCGAAAAGCCCCTGCCGGTATCCCCGGCAGGGGCTTTTCAGAAGAATTGTTCGGCGGCGTCCTACTCTCCCACAGGGTCCCCCCTGCAG
>NZ_JBHVER010000275.1:0-8837 GCF_042802195.1 Kitasatospora sp. NPDC057500
GTCGTTGACCGTGCTCCGGGGCCTTCCCGATCGTCGTCAGCCGCGCGCGGCGGCGACGGCGGCGCCCAGTGCCTCCTTGATGCGCGGCCCGAGGCGGGCGAAGCCCAGCTCCTTCATGGCCGCCCGCAGCAGTTCCTCGTCACTCCGCTCGACCCCGTCGCCGTCGACCCAGCGCACGATCGCGAGCAGCTCCTCCGCCGAGTACGCGGTCACGGGCCGCCCCGGCGTGAAGTCCGGCTTTTCCGGCCGCCCCCCGACCTCGGCGGCGGGGGCGGGGGCAGGCTCCGGCTCCGGCGCCACGTCGGCGGCGGCCTCAGCGACCGGCTCGGCAACCTCGGTCTCGACCACGGCTTCCGCAACCGGCTCAACCTCAACCGGCGCCTCGGCGACCGGGGTCGCCGCGACAGCCTCGACCGCCGCCGACTCCGCGTCCGCAACGACCTCCGTCAGCTCGGCCCCAGCCTCCACGACCGGCTCAACCTCAACCGACGCCTCAGCAACCACAGTCTCCGCGACAGCCTCGACACTCACCTCGGCCACTGCCTCAACGCCAGCCACAGCCTCCGCAACCGACTCGGCAGCCTCCTCCACCACAGCCTCCGCAACCGGCTCAACCTCAACCGACGCCTCAGCAACCACAGTCTCCGCGACAGCCTCGACACTCACCTCGGCCACCGGCTCAACGCCAGCCACAGCCTCCGCAACCGGCTCAACCTCAACCGACGCCTCAGCAACCGGGGTCTCGGCAACGACCTCCGTCGGCTCTGCCGGATTGTCCACGGCCGGCTCAGCCTCAACCGAGGCCTCCACAACCGGCTCGACCTCAACCGCCACCGACTCCGCGTCCGCAGCCACCTCGACCGGCGCCTCGGCGGCCGACTCGACATCGGCAGCGGCATCCGGCGCCTCCACCGAGGCCTCCGCAACCGGCTCCGCTTCGGCCGAGGCCTCTACGACGGGCTCAGCCTCAACCGGGGCCTCCGCATCGACCTCGGCAACCGGCTCAGCCTCAGCCGCCACCGGCTCCGCACCGGCAACGACGCCCGGTGTCTCCCCCGAGACCTCCGCGACCTGCTCGGGCTCGGTGTCGTCGGCCGGGTCGATGGACTCGGCTTCGGGGTCGGAGGGCTGGGCGGGCGGGGCGGTGGGGACGCCGACGAGGTCGTCGGCGGCCGGGGAGGGGGCGGGGAGGGTGACCGTGAGCGGCTCCTCGTCGGCCGGGGTCTCCGCCGTCGGCTCCTCGGCCTCCGCTGCGGGCTCGACCGCGGCCGCGTCGGTGTCCTCGGCGACGGCCTCCTCCGGCTCCGCCGCCGGTTCCGCCGCCAGCCCGTCGCGCTGGCCGCCGGCCAGGGCCTGGCGGGCGGCGTAGGCGGCCTCGGCGGCGCGGCGGTCGGCGTGGGCGGCGGCGAGCTCGGTGAGGAGGTCGGCGAGGCCGGCGTCCTCCAGGGTGGCTCGCAGGCCGCGGAGGGTGGGGAGGCGGTAGAGGGTGCCCTCGTCGGCGGCGAGGCGCTCGACCAGGTCGACGAGGTCCGGGAAGGACAGCGCGTCGAGGTCCTGGCCGGGCAGCAGGCGGGCGAGCTCGCGCACGCCGGTGTTGATCGCCTCGAAGGTCTGCGCCGTGCGGTGGGCCAGGTCGGCGTCGGACGGCGCGGTCGGCAGGGTGCCGGCGGGGGCGAGGGCGGCCCAGGCGCGGCGCTCGACCTCGGCGGAGGCGAGCGCCTCGTGGAGGTCCTGGGCGCGGGTGCGGCCGGTGGTGGCGGCGGCGAGGGCGCCGGCCTGCTTGCGCAGCGAGCGGGCGCGCAGCCAGGAGAGCTTGACGCCGCGCTCGCGCCGCCAGTTCCGGTCGGCGGTGGCGGCGATCAGGGCTTCGAGGTCGGCGTCGTACGCGGCGGGGGCGAGGACGGCCGAGGTGCGGCGGACCAGTTGCAGCATCTCGACGAGAACCGCGGTCTTGCCGACGGTGTCCGGCGCGTCGAGCTTGACATCGGCGGCGAGCGCCGTGACGTCCTCCCAGACCTGCTGGAGGTCGTGGCCGCGCAGTTCGGCGAGGACGGTGGACGCGGCGCGGGCCTCCTCGGGGGTGGCGACGGTGTCGACGGCCGCGTACCAGGGGTGGGTGTCCGCGGCGAGCGTGAACGCGCCGAGTTCGGCGTAGCGGCCGAGCTCCTCGCGGAGGTCGGTGTCGGCCGTGGCCTCGGCGGCGGCCGCGGTGTCCGCGACGTCCGTCGTGTCCGTGCTGTCGGCGGTGTCCGTGGCGGCCTTGGTGTCCGTGGTGTCCTTGACGTCTGCGGAGCCGGCTGCGTCGGCCGCGTCGGCGTTGCGGGAGTGAAGCGCTGTCATGTGAGGTCCGGTTCTGGGCGGCTGCGGCGGGGGCGTGGACGGGCGGCGAGGGGGCGGCGGTCCGGGTGCGCGGTGGGCCTCGGAGGGAGGGGCTCGGGGGCGCGCGGTCGGGCTACCGGTCGGAGGCCAAGAATACGGGTGCCCGTTCGAGCCATGCACGCACCCACCGCCCCTCGGCCCGGTGTGGCGTGCCGTACCGCCCGCCCGGACGCCACCCGGGAGGGCCGGTCGGGTGGCCCTCCCGTCACCCGTCCGCCACTCGTCCGCCGCTCACCGGCGCCCGTCGGCGTCCGCCTCCCGCCTGCCTCCCGCCTGCCGCGCGGGCGGCGGGCGGTGGCCGGCCCGGGCGAGCGCGGCGAGGTCGACCGGCGCGAGGTACTCGTAGAGCGCGGTGCGGTGCCACCACGCGCCGGTTTGCCGCAGTTCGCGCCAATCGGTGAACCGGTAGAGGTGGAGGGTCGCCCGGACGTGGGTCGGCGGGCCGTGCGGGAAGGGGTTGTGGCGCAGCAGGCGCAGCGTGTCCGGGTCGTTGACCAGCAGCCGGGCGGCGAACGGCAGGAACCACGGCCGGGCGTAGCCGGGCGAGATGCCGGCGAACCACATCAGCCAGTCGAGCCGCAGGTGGTAGGGGGCGTACTGGCGCGGGAGGCGGCGCACGTCGCCGGGCTTGCCCTTGAACCCGTACTCCTTCCACACGGTGTGCCGGGTCACCACCGGTTCCTCGGTGCCCTCGACGACGACCTCCTGGCGGGTGCGGTTGACGCTGCCGAACGCGCCGTAGGTGTTGACCAGGTGGAGGCGGTTGAAGGAGCGGTTCATCACCTGGCGGCGGGAGACCATGTTGCGCACCGGCCAGTAGCTGAGGACGAGGACGGCGGCGGTGAGGGCGAGCGCCAGGGCCTCGAACCAGAGGGGTGCGGCGCCGTAGGCGCGCGGGTGGACGGGCAGGCCGAGGCGGGCGGGGTCGGCGGCGGCGAGGGCGAGGGCGATGGTGAGCCAGTTGAGCCAGGCGAAGTTCCCGGAGGCGACCAGCCAGAGCTGGGTGGCGACGACGACGCAGGCGGCGTAGGTGGCGATGGGCTGCGGGAGGAGCAGGCCTACGGGGACGAGGAGTTGGGTGACATGGTTGGCCGCCGCCTCGACGCGGTGCAGCGGGTCGGGCAGGTGGTGGAAGAACCAGCTGAGCGGTCCGGGCATGGGCTGGGTCTCGTGGTGGTAGCGCAGGCAGGTCAGGTCGCGCCAGCAGGTGTCTCCGCGCAGCTTGATCAGTCCGGCGCCGAACTCGACCCGAAAGACGAGCCACCGCAGCAGCCAGAGCACGGGGGCGGGCGGGGCGGTGTCGGCGTTGCCGAGGAAGACGGCCAGGAAGCCGGCCTCCAGCAGCAGTGACTCCCAGCCGAACGAGTACCAGGTCTGGCCGACGTTGACGATCGAGAGGTAGAGGGCCCACAGCACCGCCCAGCAGAGCATCGACGTCCACAGCGGGAGGGCGTCGCCGAGGCCGCCGACGAGGGCGGCGGAGAGTGCGGCGCCGCCCCAGGCGACGGCGGCGTAGAAGCGGTCGCTGTAGTGGAGGTGGAAGAGGCCGGGCGCGTGCCGGAACGGGACGCGGGCGGTGAAGCGGGGGACGGGGAGCATGCCGCGGCTGCCCGTGAGGGCTCGGAACTGGAGGGCCGCGGCGAGGAAGCCGGTGAGGTAGAGGGCGGCCAGCATCCGTTGCGCGAGCAGTCTGCTGAGCCAGTACTCGGGGGCGGCGAACCACTGCATGCGGCCCATGCCTACCACCGGCGGCCGCCGCGCGGGGGTGCGCGGCGGGGCGGCGCCCGGCGGTTCACCCGGACGGTGTTCACCCGGACGGTGTCCGCCCTACGGTGTCCGGACGGGCGGTGCTCCCCCGGCCCGGCGGCGCTCACACCGTGGCGGGGGGCCTCTCATCGGGGGTGAGAGGCGCCCCACTGCGGTGGTGGATGCGGCGGTGCGGACGCCGGACGCCAGGGCGCCCGGCCGTGCAGTCGTGCAGTCGTGCGGTGATGCAGGTGGTGCGCTGATGCAGGTGGTGCGCTGATGCAGGTGGTGCGGTCGTGCGGTGGTGCTCTCAGGCCGGCAGGATGATTCCGGTCTCGCCGGTGCCGGAACGGGTGATGGGGGCGCCGTTCTGCTGGAGGCGGTCGACCAGGAGCGCGGCCAGGGTGCCGAGTTCCTCCTCTGTTCGGGACTGCGCGGTGACGTCCATGCCGACCGTCAGCACGCCGCTGACGTGGCCGGTGCGGGCGGTGCGCAGCGGGCTGCAGGTGAAGCTGAAGACCTGCTGGCCGCGCTGGGCGTCGGGGCGTGCGGAGAGGAGCCGGACCTCGTTGAGGACGGTGGCCCGGCCGGTGCGGTAGGCCTCGTTGACCGCCTGCTGGAGGCCGGCGGCGCCCAGCTGGGGGTAGGCCTGGCCGATTCCGCCGTAGGCGACCGGGGCGCCGAAGACCTCGGCGTGCTGGGCGTTGGCGTAGCGGATCTCCTGGCCGGGGCCGTCGGTGAGCATGATCGGGAAGGGCGAGCCGTCGAAGGCGGCGAACATCTCGTGCTGCTGGGCGACCAGGTTGTCGCGCAGCCGGATCTCGGAGAGCAGGGCCTCGGCGAGGTGCTGGATGTCGCGCAGCCGCTCGCGGCCCCACTGGCGGGGTTCGTGGTCGAGGACGCAGACGGTGCCGATGACGGTGTTGGTGTCGTCGACCAGCGGGGCACCGAGGTAGGCGCGCACCCCCAGCTCGTCGACGACGGAGTTCCCGGCGAACCGGGGGTAGGCGAGGATGTCGTCCAGGGCGAGGGGGGACCGCTGGGCGACGACGTGCGGGCAGAAGCCGTAACTCATGGGCATCTGACGGGCCGGCAGGTCGAAAGCGATGCCCCGGTCGGCCCACGCGGAGCCCTTGTCGACCGGAATCTCAGGGGAGGTTGGCGGAATGTAGAGCCCCCGGAACATCTGGTGCTCGTCGTTGATGAAGTTGACCATCGCGATGGGGGCGCGGGTGATGCTGGCGGCCAGGTGGGCGAAGCGGTCGAAGGCCTCGTCCGCCGCGGGCTCGTCGAGGCCCAGGCTGCGAAGCCTGCGGGCCCGCTCCGACTCCCCGGCGGCACCCGGGAACTGGCCTTGAGTGCTCATCACATCAGTCATGGCGCACATGTAATCAGACATCCGGTGCCTTCGGCGCTCCCGGCCCGCGCCGTCCCGGATGCTGACTTTCGGTCAAAGCCACATGGCCGAGCAGGAGACGGCGGCGCGAGCGGTGGCCGGGAACGGACGTGGAACCGGAACCGGAACCCTCGGATCCAGCGGTTCCGGGAATCGCGGACACGTCGTATCCCCACCTTCGGGCGTTTCAATCCTCCCCGACCCCGGAACGACTCGATCGCGCCAATCCAAGATCCTCCGTAGAGCACTTCCAGTGCACATATGACAATGAGGCCTGCCGAAAATCGGCGGTCCCCAGGAGCAGCGTGGGCAACCGCCGGCAGTTCCGCACGCACCGGCTGTGCATGGGCCGGCCGCCGACCCCACCTCCCCCTCACCTTCGGCGGCCGACGCGGATCGGCTGCACGGACGGAGGCACACCCACCGAACAAACGAACCCGAGAGGACCGGGCATGGCGATGGACTACTTCACCGACGAACGACACGAGCGACTCCGCGCGGAGGTACGTGAGTTCGCGGAGAAGGAGGTGCGCCCGCAGGTGGCCAGAATGGAGGCGGAGCGCCAGGTCGAGTTCGCACTCGCGCGGGAGATCGCCCGCCGGGGTTGGATCGGAATCACCATCCCGCGCGAGTTCGGCGGGCTGGGGCTCGGACATCTCGCCAAGACCGTGATCGTCGAGGAGCTGTCACGGGTCAGCGGCGCCATGGGGGCGATGGCCCAGGCCTCGCAACTCGGCGTCGCCAAGGTCATCCACTTCGGTGACGACGCCCAACGCCGTTACTGGCTCCCCAAGTTCGCCGACGGATCGGCGCTGCCGACGATCGCCGTCACTGAACCGGAGTCCGGCGGCCATGTGCTCGGCATGAGCGGCACGGCGCGGCGCGAGGGCGACGAGTACGTGCTCAACGGCCGCAAGTGGTTCGTGGGGAACTCCCACATCGGCGACGTGCACGGCGTGGTGCTGCGCACCGGGCCGGGCAGCCGGGGGCTCTCCGCGTTCCTGGTGGAGAGCGACCGGCCCGGGTTCCGCGCCGGCACGCTCGGCTCGCAGAGCGGGCTGCACGGCTTCAGCTTCGGCGAACTCGTCTTCGAGGACTGTCGGATCCCGGCCGGCAACCGGCTCGGCCAGGAGAGCGAGGGGCTCGACGTCGCCTACTCGTCCTCCACCCTGTACGGGCGGCTGAACCTCGCGGCGGTCGCCCTCGGCATCCACGTGGCGATCGTCGAGGACACCGTGCGGTTCGCCGAGTCGCGCCTGCTCTACGGCAAGCCGCTGTCCCAACTGCCCAACATCGCGCTGAAGCTGGGCGAGATGCAGTCCCGTCTGATGACCGCCAAGCTCGCCGCGTACCACGCCTCGCACCTGCTGGACCACGGCAAGGCCTGCGACGCCGAGCTGATGAACGCCAAGCTGATCAACACCGAGTACGCGCTGGACTCGGCGCGCAACGCGATGGAGATCCACGCCGCGCGCGGCCTGCAGACGGAGTTCCACATCGAGCGCTACCTGCGCGACGCCACCCACATCTACCCGCCGGCCGGCACCTCGGACGTCCAGCGGCTGCGGCTCGGGCAGGTGGCTTCCGGCACCTACGGGAAGCAGTGGTCGGTCGAACTCGCCGACCTGGCGGGCTGGGCGTGGCACGAGGCCTCCGAGCAGGAGGCGCGCGCCGAGGCCCAGGTGCAGGCCGGCCAGGCGGAGGTGCTGCGGATGCCGCTGGCGGGCTGACCCCCGGGCCCGCCCGGTCGGGGCATCCCGCCAGAGTACCTCCCATTGACCTGTCCCTGACGGCTTTCCGGCGACCGGACCCAGGACGCCGGAAAGCCGTCCGAAACCTTCCAGTACTTCGCTGACCAGTGCGAATATCTGCCCGGAGGGGGCCGGACCCCCCGGACACACCGTCATCAAGCGTTCACATATGGTCAGTTGATGTTGCCCGAAGGTCACCGGAGGCTGGTAGCGTGCCTGAAGTCGGCGGCCGTCTGCATCCGTCCGGATGGTGACCCCCAGGTCACCACCTCCGGCAAACCCCGGGCATCGCCGGCCGTTGCGCCCCAGCGACCCCCGGTCGGACCGCACACGGAACCCCCGCGTTTCACCCCGCTACAAGGAATCAGATGCCAGGCATATCGGCCCCCCGGACGGGCCACCGCGCCGGCCGGTCCGGCTCTCTGCGCAGCCCGCTCCTCGCCCTCGCGCTGGTCCCCTGCCTCGGCCTCGCCGCCGCCTGGGGCTACGCCGTCTACCTGCTGCGGGACGCCGGGGAGCGCACCGCCCTGCTGGCCGGCAGCGCGGTCGTCGCCACCGTCCTGCTCTGGAGCCTGGTGCGCGGCCTGCGCGCCGCGCGGACCCTGCCGGCCCGGATCGCCGCACTGCACGCCGACGCCCTGACGCTCGCCGAACACGAGATCCCGGGAGTGGCCGGACGGCTGCGGGCCGGCGAGTCGGTCCCGGCCCCGCCCGCCTGGACCCCGCCCCGGCGGGCCGGCGACGAGCTCCAGCAGGCCTCCGACAGCCTCGCCGCCGTCCGGCAGGCCGCCGTCGCCGCCATCGTCCATCAGGCCCAGGGGCGCGAGGGGACGAAGAAGGTCTTCCTCAACATCGCGCGCCGCACCCAGATCCTGATCCACCGTCAGATCAGCATGCTGGACGCGCTGGAGCGCGAGCACGAGGAACCGGAACTGCTGCGCGAGCTGTTCGCCGTCGACCACCTCGCCACCCGGATGCGGCGCAACGCCGAGAACCTGGTCATCCTCGGCGGCGCGCTGCCCGCCCGGCGCTGGCGCAACGCCGTGCCGATGGTCAACGTGCTGCGCAGCGCCGTCTCCGAGACCGAGAACTACTCGCGGGTCGTCGTCCAGGGCGTGCCCCGCACCTCGCTGAGCGGCCAGGCCGTCGCCGACGTGATCCACCTGATCGCCGAGCTGATCGAGAACGGCACCACCTTCTCCCCGCCGTACACCCAGGTGCAGGTCTCCGCGCAGGAGGTCCCGAAGGGCCTGGCGGTGGAGGTCGAGGACCGCGGCCTCGGCATGGTCGAGGACGAGTACCAGCGGCTCAACGACTACCTGGCCAACCCGCCCGAGCTGGACGTCTCCGCGCTCGGCGACGACCTGCGGCTCGGACTCTTCGTGGTCGCCCGGCTGGCCGCCCGGCACGACGTCCAGGTCACCCTGCGCCCCTCCCCCTACGGGGGGACGCGGGCGGTGGTGCTGGTGCCGGCGGCGCTGCTGCAGCAGGCCGAGGCGCCGTCCACCTTCGCCGGCCTGCCGACGGGCGCCCGGGTCACCCGGACCCCGGCACCGGGGCCGGGT
>NZ_JBHVER010000276.1:0-8773 GCF_042802195.1 Kitasatospora sp. NPDC057500
GCCCCCGGCTCACTGGATGAGCCGGGGGCCGTTGCCGTCGGGTGCGGGTCACTCCCAGCGGAAGAGGCGGGCGGCGGCGGCGAGGGCGGCCACCGCCCAGACGGCGAGGATGCCGAGGTCGGCCCAGGGGGTGGCGGCGCCGGTCTGGAGGACGGCGCGCAGGCCGTCGGAGAGGGCGGCGATCGGGAGGAGTTCCAGGGCGGACTGGACGGCGGCGGGGAACTTGGAGAGCGGGACGATCACCCCGCCGGCCAGCAGCAGCAGGATGAAGACCAGGTTGGCGGCGGCCAGGGTGGCCTCGGCGCGCAGGGTGCCGGCCATCAGCAGGCCGAGGCCGGAGAAGGCGGCGGTGCCGAGGACGAGGAGGGCGGCAACGGTGAGCGGGTTGCCCTGCGGGGACCAGCCGAGGGCCAGCGCGATCACCGACAGCAGCGCCACCTGGAGCGCCTCGGTGACCAGGACGCAGCCGGTCTTCGCGGTGAGCAGCGCCCAGCGGGGGAGCGGGCTGGCGCCCAGCCGCTTCAGTACGCCGTAGCGGCGCTCGAAGCCGGTGGCGATGGCCTGGCCGGTGAACGCGGTGGACATCACCGCGAGCGCGAGCAGTCCCGGGGCGAGGAAGTCGACCCGCTTGCCGGGCCCCTCGACGGCGACGATGTCGACGGCGGAGAACAGCACCAGCAGCACCGTCGGGATGACCACGGTGAGCAGCAGCTGCTCACCGTTGCGCAGCAGCATCCGGGTCTCGAACGCGGTCTGCGCGAGCAGCATCCGGCCGACCGGCGCGGCACCGGGCTTCGGGGCGTAGTCGGTGGTGGTCATGAACGCAGGTCCCGTCCGGTCAGGTCGAGGAAGACGTCTTCGAGGCTGCGGCGCTGCACCGCGAGCCGTTCGGGCAGGACCCCGCCCGCCGCGCACCAGGCGGTGACGGTGGCCAGCAGCTGCGGGTCGACCGGCGCCTCGATGCGGTAGCTGCCCGGCGTGGTCTCGGCGGCGGTGGCGCCCTCGGGCAGCTCCTTGAGCAGGGTGGCGAGGTCGAGTCCGGGCGGGCCGTCGAAGCGCACCGTGGACTCGGCGCCGCCGCGGCAGAGCTCGTCCGGGGCGCCCTCGGCGATCACCCGGCCGCGGTCGACGATCGCGACCCGGTCGGCCAGTTGCTCGGCCTCCTCCATGTGGTGGGTGGTGACCACCACGGTGACGCCGTCCCGGCGCAGGTCGCGGACCAGCTCCCAGGTGGCGCGGCGGGCCTGCGGGTCCAGGCCCGCGGTCGGCTCGTCCAGGAAGACCAGCTCGGGGCGGCCGACCACGGCCATCGCCAGGGCGAGCCGCTGCTGCTGTCCGCCGGAGAGCCGGCGGTAGGCGGTGCGGCCGCAGGAGCCGAGGCCGAGCCGCTCGACCAGCGCGTCCACGTCCAGGGGGTGGGCGTGCAGCCTGGCCGTGTGCCGCAGCATCTCGACGGCGCGGGCCCCCGCGTAGACGCCGCCGGACTGCAGCATCACACCGATCCTGGGGCGCAGCCCGGCGCCCTGGGCGACGGGGTCCAGGCCGAGCACGCGCACCGTGCCGGCGTCGGGACGGCGGTAGCCCTCGCAGGTCTCGATGGTGGTGGTCTTGCCGGCGCCGTTGGGACCGAGGACGGCCGTGACGGTGCCGCGCGCGATGCTGAGGTCGAGACCGTCCACCGCGGGCTTGTCCCCGTAGCGCTTGACCAGCCCGGTGATCTGGACCGCGGGTTCGGATTGCATACGGGTGAGTCTAAGAGGCCCCAACAGGCCGTTTGCACGCTGGGCTTGATCACTTCATCCGCAGGTCAGGTAAGGCTTACCTGCGTGACAGATGACACGGGTGAGGCCTGGATCACGGCTTGTCCCGGCGGAAGTAATTACGCAACACTGGTGTTGTGAAAAACATGCGCGAGCACCCCACGCAGCAGGAGGCCGAGTCGGCCCCCGGCTGCGCCGTGCCCGCGACGGCGGCCGAGGTGCTGCTGGACGGCCACCGCGCCACCCGCGACCGGGTCGCCCGCTCCGTCCTGGACCACGGTCCGTCCTCCGCCGCCGACCTGGCGAGCCGGCTCGGCCTCACCGCCGCCGCCGTCCGCCGTCACCTGGACGGCCTCACCGCCGCCGGCCTGGTCGTGTCCCGGGAGCAGAAGGTCTACGGCAGCCGCGGCCGGGGCCGCCCGGCCAAGGTCTTCGCCCTCACCGACGCCGGCCGGGACGCCTTCTACCAGGAGTACGACCAGCTCGCCGCCGACGCCCTGCGCTGGATCTCCGACTCGGTCGGCGGCGGCAAGGCCGGCGAGGAGGCGGTCGCCGCCTTCGCCCGGGCCCGGTTCGGCCGGCAGGCGGAGAAGTACCTGGAGGCACTGCGCACCGCCGGGGCGGCGGAGCGCACCGAGGCGCTGGCCCAGGCGCTGAGTGCCGACGGGTACGCTGCCACGGTGCGGCGGGTCCCGTCGGCCGCGGCGAAGGCCCCGGCGGGCGCCCAGCTCTGCCAGCACCACTGCCCGGTCGCGCACATCGCCGAGCAGTTCCCGCAGCTCTGCGAGGCGGAGACCGAGGTCTTCTCCCAGCTGCTGGGCACCCATGTGCAACGGCTGGCCACCATCGCCCACGGCGACGGGGTCTGCACCACCTATGTGCCGGCACCCGGTGCCGCATCGTCGCCCGCCCTGCGCACCGCCGCGGGCCGGGACACCGGTGCCGCGCCGACTGCCGGTACGTCCACCGAAGATTCAGCGTCCGCGCGTTAGGAAGCCCGCATGACTGACACCGTTTCGCACCCCGAGCTCGAAGGCCTCGGCACTTACGAGTACGGCTGGGCCGACCCGGACGTGGCCGGCGCCGCCGCCAAGCGCGGACTGAACGAGGACGTCGTCCGCGACATCTCGGCCAAGAAGAACGAGTCCGAGTGGATGCTGAACCTGCGTCTCAAGGGCCTCAAGCTGTTCGGGAAGAAGCCCATGCCGACCTGGGGCTCCGACCTGTCCGGCATCGACTTCGACAACATCAAGTACTTCGTCCGCTCCACCGAGAAGCAGGCCGAGTCCTGGGAGGACCTGCCGGCGGACATCAAGGCGACGTACGACAAGCTCGGCATCCCGGAGGCGGAGAAGCAGCGCCTGGTCGCCGGCGTCGCCGCCCAGTACGAGTCCGAGGTCGTCTACCACCAGATCCGCGAGGACCTGGAGGAGCAGGGCGTCATCTTCCTGGACACCGACACCGCGCTGCGCGAGCACCCGGAGATCTTCAAGGAGTACTTCGGCACCGTCATCCCGGCCGGCGACAACAAGTTCGCCGCGCTGAACACGGCGGTCTGGTCCGGCGGCTCCTTCATCTACGTGCCGAAGGGCGTGCACGTCGACATCCCGCTCCAGGCCTACTTCCGGATCAACACCGAGAACATGGGCCAGTTCGAGCGGACGCTGATCATCGTCGACGAGGACGCCTACGTCCACTACGTCGAGGGCTGCACCGCGCCGATCTACTCCTCCGACTCGCTGCACTCGGCGGTCGTGGAGATCATCGTCAAGAAGGGCGGCCGCTGCCGCTACACGACCATCCAGAACTGGTCGAACAACGTCTACAACCTGGTCACCAAGCGCGCCGTGGCGTACGAGGGCGCGACCATGGAGTGGATCGACGGCAACATCGGCTCCAAGGTCACCATGAAGTACCCGGCCGTCTACCTGATGGGCGAGCACGCCAAGGGCGAGACCCTGTCCATCGCCTTCGCCGGCGAGGGCCAGCACCAGGACGCCGGCGCCAAGATGGTCCACATGGCGCCGAACACCTCCTCCAACATCGTCTCCAAGTCGGTGGCCCGGGGCGGCGGCCGCACCTCCTACCGCGGTCTGATCGAGATCGGCGAGGGCTCCAAGGGCGCCAAGTCCAACGTGCTCTGCGACGCGCTGCTGGTCGACACGATCTCGCGCTCGGACACCTACCCGTACGTGGACGTCCGCGAGGACGACGTGTCCATGGGCCACGAGGCCACCGTCTCCAAGGTCAGCGAGGACCAGCTCTTCTACCTGATGAGCCGCGGCATGACCGAGTTCGAGGCCATGGCGATGATCGTCCGCGGCTTCGTCGAGCCGATCGCGCGCGAGCTGCCGATGGAGTACGCGCTGGAGCTGAACCGGCTGATCGAGCTGCAGATGGAGGGCTCCGTCGGCTGACCCGCCGACCGCCCCGCCGTCCATCGACACGTTTTTGAGGAAGAGAGCACACCGAACAGCCATGGCTGACACGCCTGTGAATGTCACCGGGAACACCCCCGGCTCCACCACCGCCGGCTCGATCGAGGTCGGCACCGCCGGTGCCGGCGCCCAGCTGGCCGGCCCCGGCACCGGCCGGGACAGCGTCCGGCAGCCGATCGACGCCCGCGTCGCGGTCGAGCCGTCCTTCGACGTCGCGGACTTCCCGGTGCCCACCGGCCGCGAGGAGGACTGGCGGTTCACCCCGCTGCACCGCCTCGGCGGTCTGCACGACGGGACCGCCGCCGCCGATGCCGAGAAGGTCGCCGCGGGCATCGACAAGGTCGAGCTGAGCCTGCCCGAGGGCGTCACCGCCGAGACCGTCGGCCGCGACGACGCCCGCCTCGGCAAGGCCGGCAAGCCGGTCGACCGGGTCGCCGCGCAGGCGTTCAGCGCCTTCGAGCAGGCGCTCGTGGTCACCGTCCCCAAGGAGACGGTGCTCACCGAGCCGGTGCGGATCGACGTGCACGGCGAGGGCGGCACCCGCTTCGCCCACGTGGTCATCGACGTCAAGCCGTTCGCCGAGGCCGTCGTGGTGCTGGGCCACACCGGCACCGGCACCCGGGCCGCCAACGTCGAGCTGCTGCTCGGCGACGGTGCCAAGCTCACCTTCGTCTCCGTCCAGGACTGGGACCGCGACGCGGTGCACGCCGCCCAGCAGACCGCGCTGATCGGCCGCGACGCCTCGCTGAAGTCCGTCGTCGTCACCTTCGGCGGCGACGTGGTCCGGCTGCACCCGCGCGTGAACTACGCCGCGCCCGGCGGCGAGGCCGAGCTGTTCGGCCTCTACTTCGCCGACGCCGGCCAGCACCTGGAGCACCGGCTGGTCATCGACCACGACACGCCGCACTGCCGCTCCAACGTCGTCTACAAGGGCGCGCTGCAGGGCCAGGACGCGCACGCCGTGTGGATCGGCGACGTGCTGATCCGCGCCGCCGCCGAGGGCACCGACACCTACGAGCACAACCGCAACCTGGTGCTCACCGACGGTGCCCGGGTCGACTCCGTGCCGAACCTGGAGATCGAGACCGGCGAGATCGTCGGCGCCGGCCACGCCTCCGCCACCGGCCGCTTCGACGACGAGCAGCTCTTCTACCTCCAGGCCCGCGGCATCCCGGCCGACGAGGCGCGCCGCCTGGTGGTGCGCGGCTTCTTCGCCGAGCTGGTCCAGCAGATCGGCGTCGCCGAGATCCAGGACCACCTCATGGAGAAGATCGAGGCCGAGCTGGAAGCGGCGGTCTGACACCCATGAGCTTCCTTCGCGCCTGTGCGCTGAGCGAACTGGCTGAGGACGTGCCCAAGCGCGTCGACCTCAACGGCGTCCCGGTCGCCGTCGTCCGCACCGACGAGGGGGTGTTCGCGATCAACGACATCTGCTCGCACGCGAACGTCTCGCTCTCCGAGGGCGAGGTCGAGGACTGCATGATCGAGTGCTGGCTGCACGGCTCCAGCTTCGACCTGCGCACCGGCAAGCCCTCCGGCCTGCCCGCCACCAAGCCGGTCGCTGTCTACCCCGTAAAGATCGAAGGGGACGATGTGCTCGTCTCCGTCAACCAGGAGTCCTGAGTACACATGGCTACCCTTGAAATCCGCGACCTGCACGTCTCCGTCGAGGCCGAGAACGGCCCCCGGGAGATCCTGAAGGGCGTCGACCTGACCGTGAAGCAGGGCGAGACCCACGCCATCATGGGTCCGAACGGCTCCGGCAAGTCCACCCTGGCCTACTCGCTCGCCGGCCACCCCAAGTACACCGTCACCGGCGGCACCGTCCTGCTGGACGGCGAGGACGTCCTGGAGATGTCCGTCGACGAGCGCGCCCGGGCCGGCGTCTTCCTGGCCATGCAGTACCCGGTCGAGGTCCCCGGTGTCTCCGTCTCCAACTTCCTGCGCACCGCCGCCACCGCGGTCCGCGGCGAGGCCCCCAAGCTGCGCCTGTGGGTGAAGGAGGTCAAGGAGGCGATGGCCGCCCTCCAGATGGACCCGGCCTTCGCCGAGCGCAACGTCAACGAGGGCTTCTCCGGCGGCGAGAAGAAGCGCCACGAGATCCTCCAGCTGGAACTGCTCAAGCCGAAGATCGCGATCCTCGACGAGACCGACTCCGGCCTGGACGTCGACGCGCTGCGGGTCGTCTCCGAGGGCATCAACCGGGTTCGTTCGACCGGTGAGGTGGGCACCCTCCTGGTCACCCACTACACCCGCATCCTGCGGTACATCAAGCCCGACCAGGTCCACGTCTTCGCGGGCGGCCGCATCGTCGAGTCCGGCGGTGCCGAGCTGGCCGACAAGCTGGAGGAGGAGGGCTACGAGGCCTATGTGAAGGGTGGCGCGTCCGAGTGACCCATACGCACGAGTCGCACGGGCCGGCGGTCCTGCCGGGCCTGCTCGACACCGACGCGATCCGCAAGGACTTCCCGGTCCTGCAGCGCCTGCTGCACGACGACAAGCCGCTCGTCTACCTGGACAACGCGGCCACCTCCCAGAAGCCCCGCCAGGTGCTCGACGCGCTGAACGCCTACTACGAGCGGCACAACGCCAACGTCCACCGCGGCGTGCACGTGCTCGCCGAGGAGGCCACGGCGCTGTACGAGGGCGCCCGGGACAAGGTCGCGGCGTTCGTCAACGCGCCGAGCCGCGACGAGGTGGTCTTCACCAAGAACGCCTCCGAGTCGCTCAACCTGGTCGCCAACATGCTGACCTGGGCGGACGAGCCGTACCGGGTGGATGCCGAGTCCGAGATCGTCATCACGGAGATGGAGCACCACTCCAACATCGTCCCGTGGCAGCTGCTCTCGCAGCGCACCGGGGCGAAGCTGAAGTGGTTCGGGCTGACCGACGAGGGCCGGCTCGACCTCTCCAACATCGACGAGCTGATCACCGAGAAGACCAAGGTGGTCTCCTTCACCCTGGTCTCCAACCTGCTCGGCACGGTCAACCCGGTCGAGGCGATCGTGCGCAAGGCGCAGGACGTCGGCGCGCTGGTCGTGATCGATGCCTCGCAGGCCGCGCCGCACATGGTGCTGGACGTCCAGGCGCTGGAGGCCGACTTCGTCGCCTTCACCGGCCACAAGATGCTGGCCCCGACCGGCATCGGCGTGCTCTGGGGCCGCCAGGAGCTGCTGGAGGACCTCCCGCCGTTCCTCGGCGGCGGCGAGATGATCGAGACCGTCACCATGGGCTCGTCCACCTACGCCCCGGCGCCGCACAAGTTCGAGGCCGGCACCCCGCCGATCGCCCAGGCGGTCGGGCTCGGCGCGGCCGTCGACTACCTGTCCGGCATCGGCATGGAGCGGATCGCCGCCCACGAGCACGCCATCACCGCGTACGCGGTCGAGCGGCTGCTGGAGGTCCCGGACCTGCGGATCATCGGCCCGCGCACGGCCGTCGACCGCGGCGCGGCGATCTCGTTCACGCTGGGTGACATCCATCCCCACGACGTGGGCCAGGTGCTCGACGAGCAGGGCATCGCGGTGCGCGTCGGCCACCACTGCGCGCGGCCGGTCTGCCTGCGGTACGGAATTCCGGCGACCACGCGGGCGTCGTTCTACCTGTACTCGACGCCGGGCGAGGTGGACGCGTTGATCGACGGCCTGCACCACGTCCGGAACTTCTTCGGCTGACGGGACGGGGCAACGCGACCATGAAGCTCGACTCGATGTACCAGGACATCATCCTGGACCACTACCGCAACCCGCACGGCAAGGGGCTGCGCGACGGTGACGCCGAGGTGCACCACGTCAACCCGACGTGCGGCGACGAGATCACCCTGCGGGTGAAGCTCGACGGGGCCACCGTCGCGGACGTCTCCTACGAGTCCCAGGGCTGTTCGATCAGCCAGGCCAGCGCCTCGGTGCTGAACGACCTGGTCGTCGGCAAGACCGTGGGCGAGGCGCAGGCGGTCCAGGAGGCCTTCCTGGAGCTGATGCAGAGCAAGGGCCAGGCCGAGGGCGACGAGGAGGTGCTGGAGGACGCCGTCGCGTTCGCCGGCGTCTCCAAGTACCCGGCCCGGGTCAAGTGCGCCCTGCTCAGCTGGATGGCCTGGAAGGACGCCACCGCCAAGGCCCTCGCCGAGCACCCCGCCGTCACCGACTGAGGACACCACATGAGCGACGAAACCACCTCCGCCGCGGAGGAGACGCCCTCCGGCCCGGTCGGCACCAGCGCCGGCACCGTCTCCGTCGAGGACCTGACCGAGGCCCTGATGGACGTCGTCGACCCCGAACTGGGCATCGACGTCGTCAACCTCGGCCTGATCTACGGCGTCCACATCGACGAGTCCGACGTGGCCACCATCGACATGACCCTCACCTCGGCGGCCTGCCCGCTGACCGACGTCATCGAGGACCAGGCCAAGACCGCCACCGACGGCCTCGTCCAGGACCTGCGCATCAACTGGGTCTGGATGCCGCCGTGGGGCCCCGACAAGATCACCGACGACGGCCGCGAGCAGCTGCGCGCCCTCGGCTTCAACGTCTGAGGCCGCCGCTGATCGTCACCCGCTGCCGCGCGAACCCCTGGGTT